>JBAXFO010000198.1:0-7742 GCA_037139885.1 Planctomycetota bacterium | reverse complement strand
GGAGTCCTCATTTCGGCGCGGCGGTCACGGCGATGTCGAACGCGTTGCGGCCAAGGCTTCACGATCAATTCCAGGCCCGTTTTTTCCAGATGTCCGCGCCGTCGAGTGCGCCCTAGGAGATTGATGGATGGTTCGCGGTTTTCCGAAAGATCGCGCCGCGAATAGCGGTGACGACGTTGATACGCGAAGGCAATTTCGAACGCTCTCGACGCAGATCTTTGAGTTTGCGAAAGTGCGTTTTTGATCGCGAGCGATGCCGAAACCATGGCAAAACCGCCGTAACGACAATGAACCGGCATCCATCCATGGCAATTCTTAGGCTCGACCGCTTGACGAAATCAACAGCGCTGCAATAACTCCGGCGAGGCGATGCGTAGTCCCTGCCGAAACGATGAGTCGCGACAAACTCGTTGGATTGTCGCGTAGTCTAGATTACGAAACCGCTGATAATCAGGTCGTCAATCCGTGATGTCCCGCTGTTTCCGATAGCGCCGCCGCCAATGCTCGAAGTACCGATGCAGATCAGCCGAATGAAAATGATCGACTCGTCCTCGATTAAATCGATGGCGCCAAGATCGAACGTATTTGAGTACCCGCTGCGATGAGTCGTGGAGTTCCAATTATTCAGCGGAACTGTATAAGTTGAAATCGAGCTAAAACTTCCTGAACCGATCGCATACTCGATGCCAAAATCTCGGGGCCCCGTGGCGCTGCCGGCCTGGTCCCACTTGATCGATAGATCTTTCAATCCCAAAGTCGAAATCGAAATGATAAAGGCATCGCCCGCTTGCCAACGGTTCGCGGAAAATGACTCCGCACTGCCATTGCCGACCGGGTTCGAGTAAACGGTCGATCCAGAAGCGTGGCTTTGGCTGATCTGACCTGAGCCGATTTCAGCGGCATAAGGGCCCGCGGCAACGGGCGTAGTCGCCTCAAAAGTAAACTGTGCGACCGTCACAGGAGCCTGCACCAAAACGTCAAAATACGCATCGGTCGAAAGCCCTGAAGCGTTATCCTCGACGGTGAAAGATGCGGAATACGTGCCAGCCGAAGAATATGTATGGCCGGACAATGGCGTGACGATATAGGAGCCAGCGCTTCCCGTTAAGACGCCAAGTCCTGTCGCGCCGTCGCCCCAATCGATCGATATCGTAAAGTCGGAACCAGTCAACCCTGGAGCGTCCAAATCCACGAACGATCCGATAGATCCATTCAAATTCTGACCGAGACCGACATTTCGATTATTGCCCTGAGCGTTGCCCATTCCCGGACCAATGAATCGAGCGACCCCTTCGTTATTATCGTACTCGATTGTGAAATCGATGCCGCCAATGTTGACATCGGTAGTGGCAAAAGTTCCGGCACGAGTTCCCCATACGACAAAATCGTATGAACCATTGCGTTGTATCGGATCATTTGGATTCTGGGCGAAATCGACCCCCACAGTTCCGCCCAAAGTTGCTTGGCCCCCAACAGAAAGCTTGCTTATTGCTGACCCGGACATGTTCAAAACGAGATGCCCATCTTGAAAATAGTCGGCGGAAACTGAAGGCGTTGTTCCCGCCACGGACAAAGTCAATTGTCCGGAGACGCCTAAATTGCCGTTCACTATTGAGCTTGAGCTACTCATGTCCAATGTCGAGCCGAGCCCAATTCCGACGGTCCCCCGCATTTCCGCGGCGCCTAAAGAGGCTGTTGCTTGGTTTACGATAAGGACGGCGCTCGTCGTCGACTTAATGAATCCTCCGAAACCAACCGAGAGGGAGGTGCCTGCACCATCGAAGGTGATTGTGTCGGTCGCGACGATCGATCCGGCGGCGCCGGGAGCGCCGCCAATGAGGACGCTCCCGCCATTACTAACTTCGACCGAGTAAACTGAAAAAGGGGCAAACACTATCGCTGGAATCGCGTCAATCGTGACTTCTTCAGTCCCGCTGTTTGGGGTCAGTGCGGGGTTCCAATTCGCGGCATTGCTCCAAAGAGAGTCATTCGTAGCATTCGTAAAATCAACCGCTGCCGGAACGATTTTTTGATGAAGCTCTTCTACGAGCAGCCGAGTAACGCGGTCATGAAGCCTATTCGCACCGGTTTTTCGAAAAAGCGTCCTACGTCCTAACCTAACCAAGAACCTAACAGCTCGAAACGGCGTGAATGCGGTCGACATAGTCTTCGCCTTTTTCCGAAAGAGGGGTGTCGAAATTCTCTAACGAGGAGGAAATACCATCAAGCTGATTCGGCGATTATCTGATCGGAAAGTCTTAACTCCGGCAGGGGTTACCTTCGTTAACACCAGATTTAGGTATTGAAGATTGGGGCACTCCTGCAATTTTACGAGACTCATATCGGTAATTTCCGCATTTAACAAGGTGAGCGTTGAAAGATTTGGCAGCACAATGAGTTCCTCAACCCCCTTATCGGTCACCGATGTCGCCGACAGTTCAAGCTTTTCAAGGCTTTTCAACTCCGACACGATCGACGCGTGACCGTCTCCAAACGCACTGCCCCGGACGCGAAGAAATTTCAATCGATCGAGTTGACGCAAGAGGGGAAGCTGATCGATCGCCGCCTTTTCTGCGAGTTCGATATCGAGTGAGATAAGGCGATCGAGTTTGGTTATGACAGCGAGTTCCCGATCCGAAAAACCGTTTGGGCCGACGCTAACGTGGGCAAGCTTGGGCAATTTCGATAGATGCAGCAACCCTTCATGGGTCAAGGGACATCCCGTCAGGTAGACGCTCTCGATCGCTTTGCAAGCCGCGAGATACTTTAAATCCCTATTCGCGATTTTCGATTGGCCGAGATTCACGGAGTGTAGATGTTGACTCGCCCAAAGCTTCGACAAGGCTGGGCTCGGATTAACGGCCCCCCGAAGGTCCACTTCGGTAATCGGCCTGTAACTCAAATTTTCATTTCGTTTCACCGCACCGCCGGCGCCAACGATAGCGGCTTCAAGAGCGGCGTCGTTGTCCTCGTCGAAAAAGAGAGGGAGCGACGTCAAAAGGCAAATGAAGCATGTCGAATAGGAAATCATGGATGCCAACGATCATTGAAAGTTAAACTCGGAATCGAAGGACGCTCAACCTTAAATTTTGGATCCTCGTCATTCGAAGAGCGTATTCTCGTTGTCGCCAGCGGCAGATTAGATCGAGCGACGGAATAGGGTGTTGTCGTACACGGCATCGCCGCATCCTACTCGTTACGATTCTCCCATGCAACAAAAAATCGATTTTGGCGGGACAGAGTTGAACCCACGACGACCGAATCTGCCCGGCAACGGAGGTTTCAAGGGGACATTCTGGGGACATTCTGCATTTCCGCCGCTTGGGTCACTGGGTCACCTCAGCCGACTGCATTGTCATTGGCGAAACTTATACGTCACGTCGTGCCGTCAGCCCGTCACAGCGTCGGAAGTCACTTCTTCGCGGCGGTCAGGCCGATGTCGAACAGGTTGGAGCCGGGCTTTACGGTCAATTCCAGGCCCGATTGTTCCAGCTGACTGAAGCGTTCCGGAATGGGAAACCATTTGTCCGCGAGCGCCTTGACAGCGTCTTTCGCAGGGCCCGGAGTCGTGTCCGCTTTGCCGGGGCGCGGACGCGCGGGTCGGGTCAGGGCGGGATTTCGGCTTACGACCGCGACGAGGGCCTTGCCGGCAGGCACCTTTGGGACAGCGAACTCGCCGGTTTCGCTAAGCGGCGCCGAATAGGGGAGCGAATCGCTCGCCAGAATGAGCACCGTGCCGATGACGACGGGTTTGCCGTTGAAGGTGACTTTGCCGGCAACCTCGCCCGGACTGCCGCACCCCAAAGCGAACAGAAACGCAGGCCCGAGAATGGCGATGAGGCGTTTCATGGGAGGGAAACCACTTCGCCGCCGTTGCGCGTCGCCAGTTTCGGCAGGATGAGGACGCCGAGCGAATAGTCCAGGAAGCGGACCGAGCCATCGGCGAACGCGAAGTAACCGCCGCCGGAATGAGGGCTCCAGAAGTGGTTTGCGTCGCAATCGTTGGCGATCGAGCCGGGCGAAAAATAGTTGACGGCCGGGCAAGGATTCCCTTTCCCGTCGGCCGCATTCGGGCCATTGGGACCGTTCGGCATGACGGCCCAGAGGAGCGAATCGAAATCGTCGTAGGCCCACCAACCCCAGTTGAGGGGATCGCTGGAGGCGTCGCCGCCGCCGCCGGGGGGACGTTCGCCGATCATGATGGTGTTGCTCGTGCCGTCGGTGATCTCGGAGATTTTACTGACGCTGCGGCGTCTGCTGCCCGGCTGACGACAACCGATGATGCCGTTGTCGGGGACGGTGTCGTTGAGCGTGTCGTAGTAATCTCGGCCGACGACGCCGAGGTAACTCGTCATGGCGTGCTTGACGCCGGCGATGGTCGTGGCGGAGGGGTCGCTGAGATTGCGCGCGTCGGCGGCGCAGACGAAGGTTTTGATGGGAGCGTCGAACAGGGCGGAGTTGGCCGGGGCGGCGGCGAATGTATTGTTCTGTTCGATGTAGGGCAGAAGCTGGAACAGCCAGCAGTCTTGCAGCGCGCCGTTGTGCGGAGGGAACTTCTTCTTCACCAGGTGATAGTTGTGAGCCGCGAGCGTGATTTGCTTGAGGTTGTTTTCGCACACCGATCGATTCGCGGCCTCGCGGATCTTCTGCACGGCCGGCACGAGCAACCCGATCAACACGGCAATGATGGCGATGACGACGAGCAATTCAACGAGCGTGAACGCGCGCGCGAGCCGATGAGTGAGCCGATGAGTTGCAGCATGACGCATGGGCGTATCCAGAGGATCTCTGAGGCCATGCTAACATTGATTTGCGGAATTGCAATCGAGATGTTGAGCGAAGCCCGAGACCACGGACGGCCGTCTGTGGACTCGGGCACGATCCTATTTCTTGGTGAGTTGCGCCTGGAGATCGCGGGTGCGGGGCGAGTCGGGTTCGCGATTGCGCAATTGGGCGACGACGGCCCGGGCGGCGTCGAGTTTGCCCTCGCGGATGAGCATGCGGGCATAGGTCGCGAGCATGGCGGGGGTCGCCGCGGGATCGAGCGTGAGTCGTTCCAGGCGGGCGGCGGCGGCGTCGGTCTTGCCGGCGCGGTTGAGGAGATCGGCAAGCCAGAACGATTCGTCGAGCGACAAGGGGCCGCGGGAAAGAGTCGCTTCGAACGCGTGCAAGGCTTCGGTTTGGCGGGCCGGGTCGAGTCCTTCGAGATAGAGCGCCAGACGTTCGTCGACGAGTTCCTTGCGGTCGCGATTGCCGGCCAAGACCGCGGCCGCCTTCATGGGATCGGCGCTCAGCGTCAGGGCGAGACCCCGGCGAGCGCGAGCGGCGATTTCCGGCGGCGTCGCCAGCTTGGGATCGAGGATTTTCATGTAGAGTGGTTCGGCTCGCTGCATCTGTTCGGTTTGGCGATAGAAATCGGCGGCGGCCAGCGCGATCAAGAAGTCGTTGGGCCGGGCCAGAAGAGCTTTTTGAAACGCGGCATCGGCCTCGGCGACTTGACCGAGCGCTTGCAAGACGCGTGCCGCGATGATGGGGCGGTTTTTGACGGGAGCCTTGCGTTCGATGTCGGCGACAAGGTCCTGTCCCTTGGCGCGGCGGCCGGCGGCGACGAGTTCGTTCGTCAGCGCGACCCAGGCGTCGGTCGCATGCGGCGCGACGGCGACGGCCCGGCGCAGGGCGGCCTCGGCGCGGGCCGGTTCGTTCAGCGCCTTGTACGTTTGCCCGAGCCAGAGAAGTTCCCGATAATCGCGAATCGCTTCGAGCACGACCGTGCCGAGCAGCTCACGCGCCTGTTCGACGTTGCCTTTCGCGATCGACGCTTCGACGGCGGCGCGGCCGACCTCGCGCGGGGCAGGGCCGCGGCCTTCGATCTCCGCGATGACCCACGAAAGCTGATCGTACTCTTGGCGTACGGTCAACAGCTTGACGAGCTTTTGCAACACGGCCGGCGACCGCTGCCCCGCATAGGCGGCTTCGAGCAGTTTTTTGAGGGCCAGATCGTCGTCGCCCAGACGCTCGTGGATGCGGGCTTCGACGAGTTCGACCCGGCCATCGCCGCGGCGCAGCGGGGAATTCTTCAGTTCCGCGAGGAGCTTCTTGAGACTATCGGGCTTACCGAAGGCCTCTTCGGTGCGTAGGTAAAGAGACGCGTACGTCGAGAGCGCGCCGCCGGGGCCTTCGAGGGTCTGCATTTCCTTCAGCCAATGGCGGGCGTCGTCGAGCTTACCTTCCTGGAGATCGAGATCGAGGAGGAGCGAACGGCTGCGGACATCGCGAGGCAATTCGTCCGCCGCCTTGACGAGCAACTGGCGGGCGGCGGCGGCGTCGCCCAACCGGAGCCAGATTTCCGCCAGATCGCGATGCAAGCGGCCCCGTTCGTCGACGGACAGCGCCTCCGCGCCGTCGGCCAACGCCTTGAGAGCGGTGCGATCGCCGGTGCGGCCGCGCTGCGCGAGCAGTCGGGCCTTGCTCAGGCGGATGGCGGCCAGATCGCCAAAACGTTTGAGGGCATCGGTCAGGATCGAGCTGGCCCGGTCGTCGTCGCCCGTGCGTGCTTCGAGGTCGGCATAGGCGAGCCAGGCGGAGAGGTCGTCGGGGTCGTGTTTGGTCATGCGTTTCTTGATTTCGCGCGCGAGGACGGAGCGAGCGTCGTCCAGCCGGCCCTGGGCTTCGAGAATCTTCGCCCGCAAGACGGCGACATCGAGAGAGCCGGGATCGCGCTTTTCCGCTTGCGCCAGAGCTTCATCGATGTCTTTCCAATTGCGTTCGCGGGCAGGGCGTTGCAAAGCGATACGTAGGCGGGCGAGGGCGATCAGGGTTTGCGTGCCGCGGGGAGCTTCGGCTTCGCCGAGCAGCGGCGCGAGATAAATGAGCGCTTGCTCGGGGTTGTCGGCATCGAGATACGCCTCGCCGAGGCTGAAGTTGAGAGCGGGCCAGCGCGGCTCGGAGCGGGCCGCATCGAGCAGCGCGGCGACCTGACGATCGCGGTCCCCCTGTTGACCGTAGCAAACGCCGAGGAGGGCGCTGATGCGGCCATTCCAATAAGGATCGGCTCCGATGGCGGCGCGCGACTTTTCGAGCAGGGCCTGTGCTTGTTGCCAGGCCTTCGCGCCGATGAGCAAGCGGGCTTCGAGGAAATCAGGCAAAGCCGGGGCGAGTCCTTCCTTACGCAATTCCGCGATGAGCGCCTCGGCTTCTTTCGTACGGCCGGCGTCGATCAAAAGATCCGCGCGAAAGATTTGCAATTCGCCGCTCAAAACCTTTTGGTCGAGCGCCTTGAGGCCATCCTCGATGACTTGCAGGGCTCGATCGCGGCGACCCTGACGCAGTTCGAGGCTGGCGAGCTCCTTGATGATCGCCTCGTTCGCGGGATAAAGTTTGGCGCCCTTATCGACCCAATCGCGCGCCCGGGCGAAATCGCCTTTCGACTGCGCCCACTGACTGGCGGCGAGGATCACGTTGGCGTCGTCGGGAGCGAGGCGTTCGGCTTCGGCGAGGTCGGCGGCGGCTTCCGCATCGCGGCCGAGCAAACGTTCGTAGCGAAACCGACCGAGCCGGGCCGCCGCCGATTTTGGGTTGGCGGCCACCATGGCGTCGAGAGCCTTGTGGGCGTCGACATCTTTTGAGAGCCGATGATGGAGCGTTTCCGCCAAAAGCAGCCAGGAGCCGATGCGCTTGGGGTCGAGGGCGACAGCCGCGCGAAACGCCTGGGCCGCCGGTTCCGCTTTGCCGTCGGCATCGAG
>JBAXFO010000197.1:0-7750 GCA_037139885.1 Planctomycetota bacterium | reverse complement strand
GGATCGGTTCGCGCTTCACATATTCATCAAGCGGCTGACCCTTGAGCTGCTCCATGACGAAGTAGTAAAGGTCCGGTTCGTTCGGCTTGCGACGAGCGCTCACGCCGGCATCGAACGCGGCCACGATGTTCGGATGCTGCAGCGACGCCACCGAACGCATTTCGCGCAAGAAGCGGCCGACCGTGCTCGCGGGTTCGTGCGAACGCACGGGGACGACCTTGATCGCGACGGCCCGGTTCATGAGCACGTGTTCGGCGGCGTACACCGTTCCCATGCCGCCAGCGCCGAGTCGGCCGAGCACTCGGTAGTTTCCCAGCACCAGCCCGCGAACCATGCCGTTGCGTATGCGATTCGCCTGGTATTCGTTCAAAAGATTGAGGTCGACAATTTGGCGGACGAGCGAATCGCGGTCTTCGCTCGCTTCGACCGCAGTGCGCGCTTCGGTCGCCAGCGACGCCCATTGTTCCGGCTGAATGATCGACGTTTCGAGCATGTGCCGCAAAAGAGCGCGCGGGTTGTACGTCGAGAGGCAGCCATCGAAGGCTTGCTCGTCGGTTGTGCCGTGCAATGTTGTCTCTGTCAACATCGTGATACCCTAAAGCCGGAAATCCGCCCCCCTCTCCCCTTGCGGGAGAGGGGCTGGGGGTGAGGGGAAAAACCGTATCCCACTCCAACCGCCTCCAACGCGCTCGATTCTCCTCGACGCTCGGGGAGAAAGGGTTAGCATCCCATCGCGAAACCTGAACCTTTCGCGTGCTTCAACCCCTCACCCCTGGGACCCTTTCCCGCACGGGGAAAGGGGAGCAACTCACCGCGTCAACTGTTCGCGATCACCGCGAAATCGTGCTCGCAACATTTGAACGCTTCGAGCAACAGCGGGTCGTACGCCGTCGTGGCCTGTTGCACGATTCGCGCCACCGCTTCGGCATGAGCCGCGACATTCCCATGCGTCGGGCGCGTCCGCATGGTGTCGTAAACATCGGCGATGGCGACAATGCGAGCCGCCAGCGGAATCTCGCAACCCGCCAGTCGATCCGGGTAACCCTTGCCGTCGAAGCGTTCGTGATGGTGCCGGGCGATGTCGATCGCCATTTGCCAGAACGCGGCCGCCCCTTTGTCGCGCTTGGCGACCGACGCCAACGTTTCGGCGCCGATCGTCGTATGGGTCTGCATCGTGAACTGGTCTTCCGCGTCGAGATTGTCGATGTTCCGCATGATCTCATCCGACATCGCGACCTTGCCGATGTCGTGCAGGATCGCGCAGCTTTCGAGCGTGCGCAAAAACGGTTCATTGATGACGGTCGCAAATGCCGGCAGTTGCCGGGCGCTTTGCGCCAGCCGCGAGGCATAGCGAGCCACGCGGCCCATATGGTCCGTCGTCCACGGCGAGCGCGATTCGACAATTTTCGCCAGGGCGACGACAATCGCATTGCGCGTCTCCGCGAGATCGCTCTTGCGCGCGGTCAGGTTCTTTTCGAGTTGCGCGTTGACCAGCAACAACTCATGGTTGAGCTGTTCGGTGCGGTCGCGAGCCGCTTTGCGGGTGAGCGCGGCTTTCACTCGCGCGATCAATTCGATGTGGCTGAGGGGCTTCGTGAGATAATCGTTGGCCCCCATGGCAAGCAATTTGGAAAGATCGTCGGCGTCAATCCCGCCCGACATCATGATGACTTTGATGTTGCCGCCTACCTGGCTTTGCCGCAATCGCCGCAACACTTCAGTCCCGCTCATTCGCGGCATCTCAATATCGAGAACGACGACGTCGAACGCCTTCTCGTTCATGATTCGCAGCGCATCTTCGCCATCGACCGCCTCTTCGCAGTCGAACCCTTCATGTTTGAAAAACGAGCGGCACACTTTCCGCACGCCCGGCTCATCGTCCACGATCAGAATGCGCCGCGCCGACGTTGGCGTCGCGACCGCTTCTTCCGGCCGCACGCAACTCATGATGACTTCCGAAGTCGCCGGCCCCGCCGAGCCGACGAACGGCAGCAATGCCCGCATGACGGACTGCGGATTGGGGAAGCGATCCTCGCGCTGATACGCCATCATGCGGCGCACCACCGACTCCAGTTCTTTGGGAATCTCCGGCCTGTCGCGGCACAGATCGAACGACGGCTCTTTCAGCCGCGAGGCAATCTGATGCGTCATCGATCCTTCGGCAATAAACGGCGCGCGGCCCGTGAGGCAGTAGTACAGCGTGGCGCCGAGGCCGAAAATGTCGGTGCGGTTGTCGACCGTCGCCGCATCGACGACTTGCTCCGGGGCCATGTAGTTGATCGAGCCGAGCAACGTTCCCGGGTCGGTCACGCGCCGCTGCCGGAAGTGCAGCGCGAGGCCGAAGTCGAGAAGTTTGGCGACGCCGTCGGAGCTGACGACGATGTTCGACGGCTTGATGTCGCGATGGATCAAGTTGTGCTTGTGCGTTTCGTCCAGGGCGCCGGCGATCTGGTAGATGATGTCGCAGGCGCGGGTCGGCGACAGCGTCGTCGTCGAAACGAGCCGTTCGAGGTCGGAGCCGCTGAGCAATTCCATGACCAGGTAATGCCACCAATACGATTCGAGGTCGGCCGGGCGAATCGAGCCGGCGTCGAACGCCCAGACGATGTTCGTATGGCGAATCAGCGCCAGGGCGCGGGTTTCGGCGAAGAAGCGGTGCAGCGTGGTCTTGTCTTCGTCGAGACTCGCTTGCAGAACCTTGATCGCCACGGGCCGCCGCATGAGCGTATGTTCGCCGCGATAAACGACGCCCATGCCGCCAGCGCCGATGCGCTCGATGATGCGATAATTGCCGAAGACGAGATGATGCGCTCCGCCGGCCAAGATTCGGCTGGCCTGAAACTCCGTGAGCAACCCCACGTCGGCCAAGCTGACGATCATGTCTTCCTTGCTTGTCGCCCCGGCCACGAGCTTCTGCCGGTCGGAGCTCAACGCGTCCCATTCATCCGGCAGGATGACCCCTTCGTCCCGCAAACGATGCAACAACTGCCGGCCCGGAGAAAGCATGTTGGTGCTCCCCGCGGCGGGCGAATCGAAGCTGCGGTCGATCGTTATTGGCGAATCCATGATCACTTTCCACGAAAAATTCGTTCGCTATCCCCAATTCGGTCTCCCCTCGCCCCCGGTGCTCCGGGGGAGAGGGAGCCGGAAACCGCAAGGGCTCACCCCACCAACACCGCTTCCCGGCTCTCGCGCGCCCGGCCTCGCGGAGCGCTCACGGCCGGGCTCGAAACATCCGTCCGCACCGCCGCGTCGCGGCTTGCCGACTCGCTTCGCTTCTGCGCCGAGGGTAGGTAAATGTGGAACACCGTCCCCTGCCCCGGCACGCTCGAAACCGTAATCTGCCCCTGGCTTTTGCGGACGATGCCGTGCACCGTCGCCAGGCCGAGGCCCGTGCCGCTGCCTTCGGCCTTGGTCGTGAAGAAGGGCTCGAAGATATGCCGCAGCGTTTCGTCGTCCATGCCGCAACCAGTGTCGCGCACGGCGATCACCGCGTAGTCTCCGGGGATCACGTCGGGGTTGGTCGCCACGATCTCCTCGCCCACGTTCAAGTTGAACGTCTCGATCGTCAGCGTCCCTCCGCCCGGCATGGCGTCGCGTGCATTGACGGCAAGATTCATGATGACTTGTTCCAACTGGCTGGGATCGACCTTGACGAGATCGAGGTCGTCTTCGAGCCGGGTCGTCATGGCGATGTCGTGACCGATGAGCCGCCGCAGCATTTTCGACATACCGACCACTGCCGCATTCACATCGATGATCTGCGGTTCGGTGATCTGCTTGCGGCTGAAAGTGAGCAATTGCTTCGTCAGAGCCGCCGCGCGTTCGCCGGTTTGCTTGATCATTTCGACGAGGCTCTGCGGCTCGCTCCCCAAGGGCTCGCACAAAAGCAGATCGCAATTGCCGAGAATCACGGTGAGAAGGTTGTTGAAATCGTGGGCGATGCCGCCGGCGAGGCGACCGATCGCCTCCATCTTTTGCGTCTGGCGAAGCTGCTCTTCCGTGGCGCGCAGGGCCGTGGTGGCTTGCCGCAGCCCTTCTTCGGCGTGCGACTTCTCTTGCTGGATGCGGACGTGATCGAGACTGGCTTCGACCGCGAGCCGAGTGAGGTTGGCCGTGGCCTGGGCGAACAGATCGGAAAAGTTCTCGCACGGCCCGAGATCGACTTCGAGCAGCGTCGCGAACTCGGCAATCTTCTGATCGAGGACGCCGAGAAAATCGTGAAAGCGGCGATCGTCGAGCCCGTAGTCGGCGCTGGCCAGGTTCACGATCTCGGCCAGGTGAACCGGCCGGCCGCCGGACATTTCCAGTTGCGCGATCCGCGTGGCGAAGTAGATCAGTTTCGCCCGCTGCACGGCCGACGCGGGAGCGAACTGAGGATGATGGTGAAAGCGGATGGCGTCGGTCAAATCTTCGCCGAGCTTCCAGCGGTCGAGGAAGTATGCGGACACGGCGGCATGATCGACGCCGACCGCGTCGCGTTCAAGTTCGCATTGATGATCCCACCAATCGTCGCTGCGCTGCGCGCGCAGGCACGCGTACGGATCGGGAAACGTCTCTTGAATCAGCAGCACGCCGAGGTCGCTCAAGAGCCCGGCCACCATCTCGGTGTCGGGGTCGGGCCAGCGCAAACGCGTGGCGATTTCCCGGCAGACGATGGCCGTGGTCACCGAACTCTTCCAGTAACTCTTTATCTGTTCGCTGCTGGCGTGCTTGAAGCGCAGCGAAGGCAGAGCCATGCTGAGAACGAGCGACCGCACGTGATTGAGGCCGAGCAGATTGAGGGCGCGATTGATCGAGGTGATGGGGCGCTGCAGACAGTAGAGCGACGAATTCACCAGCTTGAGCATCGTGCCGCACAGGGCCGGATCGAGACTGATGATCTTGCCGATCTCGGCGATCGAGCACTGGGGATGGCTGGCGCGTTCGAGAATTTGCAGAGTCAGGGCGCGCGGCGTCGGGAGTTTGGGATTGTCTGCGATGCGTGCCAGCACGTCGTCGACGATCATGGCTTGGCCCTGCGAAAGACTCGAACGATAGAGGATTCCCGAATGGGTTATCGAGGGAAGCTGCGGAAACTCTTCCGAACTTGAGGGAAAAGGATGGGATTCCTGAAAGCAAAATCGCGATCGTGGCGATTGTGCCGATTGTGCGTACGGATCCGATGCATTACGTAGTCGTACTCCTCACGCTCCGCGTGAGGAGATCTTCACGCGGAGCGTGAAGAGGACTCCAGGGAACTTCCGCATGCGCGGGTTGTTGCCTGGGAATCTTCGCGGCGAATGGCATCAGCGACGCAAGTCAATTTGGGGAACGTCGATGATGAAGTATGGAAGCTCCGGCGCGACGAACGCCTTGATGGGCGAGGGAATTCCCTCGGCGGCTTCCTTCTTCCCCCGGAATAAACGCATTCGGAGGTGGCAAAAACCCTTGGCAAATCTTACGTGCGTGCTATTGTCCCGCCCGTTCGACGGAAGGTTCGGGGTTCGTGAGATGGGGGTTGCGCGAAGGGGTTCGCGCGAGATCTCGCGGATGCCGAGTTGGGGGGATGCGACATGCGCCGGGCGAATCCGCAAATTCGTTGGCTGGGGCTCAGCCTTTTGGGATGTGCCGCGGGGTGTACGATTTCCGTGCAACCGTGGACGAAGCCGGTCGTGATGCAAGCTCCGGATCCGGCCGCGAATGTCAATCCCGCCGCCGGGGTCATCCCGCCGGGCATGATGCCGCCCGGGATGCCGCCGCCGGGAATACCGCGGCAGATGCCGCCGCTGGGTGGAACGAACGAATCGATCTCGCATCTGATTCGGCAATACAACGAAACCGACGATCACCGCAAGGCGCTGCTCGAACAGGTGCAGCATCTGACTCGTCAAGTGAAGGAACGCGACGATGGCCTGCGCCGGGCGACGTTCGAGATGGAGGATTCCACCAAGCAGATTCGCCGCACGAAAGATGAGCTGCGTCAATGGCAGGGCGAAATGGACGAAATGCGCGATCGCATGAAGCGGCTGGAAGAAGAGCGAGCGACCCTCAAGCCGCTCATTGAAGACATTCTGGGGGAGCTGGAACGCAAGAAGGAGACGGTGAGATTCCGCGGCGGGCCGGCGCTGAAGTAGGGCAACCGCTCCGCGTAGAAATCGCACGTGGGGGCGTGCGTTACCCAAGCCGAACCCTTGGGGATCGATGAGACTTGCCCTGGTCGCCGTCGTCGATCCCCAAGGGATCGGCTTGGGTGACACGCGACAGGTTGTGAGATGCGGAATTGGAGCGGGCTCTGTCTACCGGCCGTTGGGATTTTCAGATGCGGTTCGGCTCAGGGATGTGCCGATAACGAATGAGACGTCAGGTTATTCTCGGAGTAGGAGGCTCCATACGAACCTTTCGCCAACCGGAGCATTGATCGATGAGCGCTGAGAAGTCGGCTCCCGCCAAAGGGGGCAAGATGGGCACGGTCGTCTGGGTTCTGACGGCGCTGGTCGCCGCCGGATCGGGCGGAGCTTTGCCCTGGGTGCTCGGCAGCAGTCATCACAAAGAAGCCGAACCCGCTCCCAAGAAACGCGAACTGGCGACGCCCAAGCAAGTCGCCCTGCCGTTCGGCGATCTCGTCGTCAACCTGGGCGATGAACGACTCAACCGC
This sequence comes from Planctomycetota bacterium, assembly GCA_037139885.1. Lineage (GTDB taxonomy): Bacteria > Planctomycetota > Planctomycetia > Gemmatales > Gemmataceae > JAIEPT01. Next base: position 1,113 of record JBAXFO010000197.1, on the reverse strand, counting down.
TATCTCCGCGTCAAACTTTTGATCGCCGTCGAAGAAACGGATTCGACCGAGATGACCGAGCTCGTGAACAAGCAGAAGGCGTTTTTGAAAAACTGGCTGTTCGGCTATCTCTCCGATCATTCCAGCCAGGAAGTGAGCCGTAAGATCGGCGTCAACCGCATTCGCCGAGAGATTCGCGATCAGTTCAATGCGATGCTCTTCCCGAAAGGCGAAGAGAAAATCGTGGACATCCTCTTCGATGAGTTCGTCGTGCAATGACGCCCGTGCCCCACGACTTCCGTAAGCCGATCCGCCTGCCGGCCCTTTGGCACAATCGCCTCTCGGGTTGGTTTCGGGGAGCGCTCGCGCAGTCGTCGAAGGCCTGGGAGAAACAGTTCGGCCCCGGCGTCGAAGCCGTCTATCGCGACTTGAACGTCGCCTTCGCTCACGACGCCGTCGCCCGCCTCCCCGATGGCGTCATCGGCTACGAAGTTCTCATCGGCGCCCCGGGCATCACGACTCTGCTCGCCATGCCGCGCAGCCTCATGCTCGGGCTCATCGGCATTCTGCTTGGCAGTACGGAGGGGCCGGCCGAAGATCGGGCATTGACCCTGGTCGAGGAAAATCTGGCCGACTATCTACAGACCGAATGCTGGCTGCCTCACTTTCGCGACACCTGGCCCGGCGATCAACTCGTCGCCTGGCAGCTCAGCAATCGCGATCCGCAACCGCAGTGCACCCGCAAATTCCCGGCCGCCGACGTGCTCATCGTTCTCGATTTCACCGTGCGCGGCCCGTGGGGCGAAAGCCAGGCTTCGTGGCTGTTTCCGCAGAAAGGCCTGTTGGAAGCGATCGACAACGGCGCCATGAAGACTGAGGCGATTCCCGAAAAGACGTTGGCCGCACGCCGCGAAGCGCTGGTGCAAGCGCTGCCCTTGCAAGTCAACGTGGCGCTCGGCGGCGCGAATTTGACGCTCTCCGATTTGTCCAACCTCCGCGTCGGCGATGTCGTCTTGCTCGACCAACGCACGACCGAGAGCATCACCGCCCTCTCGGGTGGTCGCCCGGTCTTTCAATGCCAGCCCGGCCGCCAGGGCTCGTGGCTCGACATTCAAATTGACAACACACGCGTGC
>JBAXFO010000196.1:0-7817 GCA_037139885.1 Planctomycetota bacterium | reverse complement strand
CGAACCGGGGATGGCGGATTTGCAATCCACTGCCTTACCACTTGGCTAAGGGGCCGCTCGCTTCCTTCATTCTATGGGACACGGCTCCGTTCGGCTGCGTTCGCTTCCGTTGGGCCTCAGGTCAGCGGCGCGGCAATTTCCTGTGGCTTTTCCCATCATGCCATGGCACACTGTCGGCCGGCCGGGGAATCGCGAACTTTCGGGGAATGCGCATGTTTGGCAAGGATGGCCGGGTCTCTGTCACCACCGCGTCGCTTCTGTTGCTGGTGGCGATCAATCTCTTCAATTACATCGATCGCCAGGTCTTGGCGGCGGTCGAGCCGGAAATTCGCCGCGAGCTCGATGAAGGTCGGCGTACGGCCGGCTTGCCCGCGCTTTCGGAGGCGGAATCGCGGAGCAGCATGGGGCTGTTGTCGACGGCGTTTCTCGTCACCTACATGCTGCTGGCCCCGGTCTTCGGGTGGTTGGCCGATCGCTATTCACGCTGGAAGCTCGTCGGCATTGGCGTCATTCTCTGGAGCCTGGCGAGCGGCGCGAGCGGTTGGAACTGGCAGATGGGGCCGGTGGCGGCGTACTGGGCGTTGTTCGCGACGCGCTGCTTCGTCGGCGTCGGCGAAGGGGGCTATGGACCGGTAGCCCCGGCGATGCTTTCGGACTTGTATCCCGTCGCCCAGCGTGGCCGGATCATGTCGTTCTTTTATCTCGCGATTCCCGTCGGCGGGGCGCTGGGCTATGCCTTCGGCGAGATTGTCATGCAAAGGTACGGCTGGCGGTGGGCGTTTTTTCTCGTCGTGCCGCCGGGGCTGCTCTTGGGAGCGCTCTGTTTCTTCATGCCCGATCCGCCGCGGGGCCAAATGGAAGATGTGCAGGAGGGAACGCGGCGGGGCATTCACAAATATCTGGGGCTGTTCGAAATTCCGTCGTACGTTCTCAACACGCTCGGCATGACCGCCATGACCTTTTCGATCGGGGCGCTGGCGTTTTGGATGCCCGATTTTCTCGAACGCCAAGGCGTCGAAGGGTTCGGCGGCATCGGCCCGCGGACGATCTTCGGAGCGATCACGGCCTTCGCAGGGTTGCTCGCGACTCTCTCGGGCGGCATCATCGGCGATCGCTTGCGGCCCTGGCATTCGGGTGCGTATTTCCTCGTCTCCGGGGGGGCGATGTTTCTCGGCTTTCCCATGATCCTCGGCTTTCTCTACACGACGTTTCCTTATGCGTGGATTTATGTCTTCGGAGCGGTCTTCTGCCTCTTCTTCAATACGGGGCCGACGAACACGATCTTGGCGAACGTCACGCATCCGGCCGTGCGCGCCAGCGGCTTCGCGCTCAACATCCTGATCATTCATCTCTTCGGCGACGCGATTTCGCCGCCGCTCATCGGCTATTTGATGGGAAGCTACGGCGATGAAGTCGGCTTTTTCGTGATCGCGTTCGTCGTTCTTATGGGCGGACTTTTCTGGGTTTGGGGATCAGCGTATCTCGAACGCGATACCCGCCTGGCCGGCACGCGCGGATAGAGCGCCCTTTCGGCGTGGACCAAGTTTTCCTGCCTGACGGATGATTGGCATACGCCCGTGTTTCTGCTACCCTTTCTTTAACGTTCGTTCGCCCACCCACCGCACCTGGCGTTCCCCATGTCAAAACCCTTCGCATTTCTCGCCGTATTGTCGATGGTTTCCGCCTCCCCATTCGTGGCCGCCGTCGAGCCCGCCGTCAAGTCTGCCAAGGACGCGGTGACGGTGAGCCCGGCCGACTGGCCCTGGTGGCGCGGCCCGACGCACAACGGCGTCGCTCCCGCCGGCCAACAGCCGCCCCTGAAATGGAGCGCCACGGAAAACGTCGTGTGGAAGGCCCCGGTTCCGGGCCGGGGACATGGTTCGCCGACCGTCGTGGGCGATCAGATCTTTCTCGCCACGTCCGATGTCGAACGCGACCTGCAATCGCTCTTGTGCTTCGATCGCCTCTCGGGAAAGCTCCTCTGGGAAACCCCGATTCACAAGGGAGGCCTGAACAAAGGAGGCAACGGCAAAGCGACTCTCGCCTCGTCGACGCCTGCCTGCGACGGCACGCGTGTCTTCATCAATTTCATGAACGATAACGCCATCTACACCACGGCTCTCGACCGGGCCGGGAAACAACTCTGGCAGACGAAGGTCACCGATTACGTTCTCCATCAAGGCTTCGGTTCGTCGCCCGCCATCTATCAATCGCTGGCGCTCGTTTCGGCCGACAACAAGGGCAAGGGCGTGTTGGCGGGGCTTGACCGGGCGACGGGCGAAATCGTCTGGAAACGCGAACGCCCCAAAACGCCGAACTACGCGTCGCCGATTCCGCTCACCGTCGCGGGCAAGGAGCAATTGCTGTTCATCGGCTGCGATCTCGTCACCAGTCTCGAACCCCTCACCGGCAACACGATTTGGGAAATTCCCGGGTCGACGACCGAGTGCGTCACCTCGACCGTCACCGACGGCAAACACATCTACACGAGCGGCGGCTATCCTAAAAACCACGTCTCGGCGGTGCTCGCCGATGGTTCGGGGAAAGTCGTCTGGGAAAACAAGTCGCGGATCTATGTGCCGTCGATGCTCGTTTCCGGCGGGCATCTTTACGGCGTGCAAGATTCCGGCGTCGCCGTCTGTTGGAAAAGCGACACGGGCGCAGAACTCTGGAAGGGCCGCATCGATGGCACGTTCAGCGCGTCGCCCGTCCTGGTCGGCGATCTCGTCTACGCGACCAACGAAGCGGGGCGAACCTATATCTTCAAGGCGGACCCCGCCAAGTTTGAATTGGTTGCCGAGAATCAACTCGGGGACAGCGTGTTCGCCTCGCCGGCGATTTGCGGGAATCGCATCTATCAGCGCGTCGCCCATCAAAAAGGCGGGCAGCGGCAGGAAATGTTGTATTGCCTGGGGAAATAGGCCTGCGCGGGCTTATGAGCCGCAACGGGGCGAATCGACTCTTTATCAAGCCGAGATTTATGGACGAGCAAGCTGCGAACTCTTCGAAACCCGCTCCTTCGGTCGCCGATTTGGAGATCAAGGATGCGTTCCTGATCTTCACCGCCGTCTGGGACGATCTCCACGAGCGCTTCGGTCGCGACAATCTACGTTTTCCCCGGGAGATCATCTGGCTCGGCGGCGCTCCGGGCGCGGGCAAAGGGACGAACACCCCCTTTATCGCCGAGACGCGCGACTTGACCGCGCCCCCCATCGTCATCAGCAGCCTGCTCACCAGTCCGCAAGCCGTCAACATCAAGAACGCGGGCAAGATGGTGGGCGATCGTGAAGTGATCGGGCTGTTGTTCCAGGAACTGTTGCTCCCGCAGTATCACGACGGCGTCATCATCGACGGCTTCCCGCGCACGAAAGTGCAAGTCGAATGCCTTAAGATGTTTTATCATGCCATGCTCGAGCTGCACGGCGAGTACTTGACGACGCCGTTTTCGCGATTCTTCCGCAAGCCGATGTTTCGCATCGCTCTGCTTTTCGTCGGCGAAGAGGTCAGCGTCCAGCGGCAACTCAAACGCGGTCTGGAGATCAAAGACCACAACCGCGAAGTTCGCGAAACGGGCGTCGGCAAGCTCCAGGAGGAGCGGGTCACCGACATCGATCCCAGTCTGTGCCGCAATCGTTACCGCACGTTCAAAGAGACCACGTTCGACGCCCTGCAATCGTTGCGGAAGATTTTCCACTTCCACTACATCGACGCCGAAGGGACGATCGCCGAGGTTCAACAAAACATCCTGCGGGAGTTCAGCTATCAAAGTTCGCTGGAGCTCAGTCACGAAGTTTTCGAGGTGATCCGCAAAATCCCGATCGCCAGCCAGCTCGCCCTGCACGCTCGCCAAGAGTTAATCGAACGGCTGGAAGAGTATCAGGAGCAGAACAGGGAATTGTTTGGCAGCGTGGTTACGTTGATCGAAGGGAAGATGATTCCGATCGTGCGGACCCATTCCATGACCGGACGAGCCCGCATCAACTCCGAAGACGAACTCCTCGACGACCCGCTCGCGCTACGGATGATGATCGACGTCCTCTCCGAACGCGGCTTTCACGCCATGGTCGATATCCACCGCATCAACGTCCCCGAACGCATCAATCCCGAGACATGGGAAATCATCTTCCGGACGAAGAAGGTGTACCGCATCGAGATTCGGTTCCAACCTTCGGACATTCGCCGCGGGCATTGATGCGATCGTGCGCCCGTTCGCGGCTTTCCGCAGGAAAGCGCTGGCGTGACGCATGCTCGGGAAGAGCGTCATATCAGCGCTCGGGCGCAACGCATGTTCGGACCGTGCGTCACGCCAGCGCTCTCCTGCGGAGAGCCGCGAACGAGCGACCTCCGCGATCAATTCAATCCCGCCTCTTTCTCCCTCTCGAACAACGCCCCGAACACGCTGCGCACGCGGCCAGTGTGCTTCTCGAGCTCTTCAAGCATGCGCGGCAACGCCGGTTGATCGGGCGGATGATCGATGCCGATGCGCCGCGCCAATTTCTCGAGTTCTTCGGGGGCGTCGGGGAGTTCGTCCAGCGAGCGGTTGTGGAAGATGCGGAGTCGGCATTCGACTTGACGCAGGAAGGTGTAGCCTTGCCGCAAGATGGCGTGTTCCTCGTCGCTGACGAGGCCGACGGCGCGAATGCCGTCGATGGCGTTCCAGGTGTTGGGATGGCGGACTTCGGGATGGCGCCGGCCATATTTGAGGCGGAACATCTGCACGATGAATTCGATGTCGACGATGCCGCCTTTGCCGCGTTTGAGATCGCGCTTGCTGCCGCTGGCCTGGACGCGTTCGCGCATGGCGCGGATTTCGTCGATGAGTTCGGGGCGCCAGTGAATCTGGTAAGTTTCCCGAGCGAGAGCCTGGAGGACGTCGTTGGCGAACTCCGCGTCGCCGGCGACCACGCGCGAGCGCGTCAGCGCCTGCCGTTCCCAGAGCTGCCCCTCGCCTTCCTCGTAATAGCGGATGAACTCGCGGAGCGGGATGACCAGGCTGCCCGATTGACCGGTGGGACGCAGCCGCATGTCGACTTGATAGAGCCGGCCTTGCGGGCCCATGTCGCCCGTCGTGCGGATGATGTGGCGGGCGAGTTCGGAAAAGAAGTGATAGTTGTCGGTTAATTCGAACGTATCCCAGCGCGACGATCCCGCGGGGGGCACGGTCCTGCCGTCCCCCTCGTAGATGAGGATCAGATCGAGATCGCTGTGATAACTCATCTCCTGGCCGCCGAGCTTGCCCAGGCCGAGGAGCACATAGCGGCTCACGGCGCCTTTGCGGGGGCCGTCGTCGGTGATTTGCGGGGCGCCGAGCTTGCGGGTGAGGAGGGGATATTCGAGGGCGTCGATCTGCCGCAGAATCGCCTCGGCGAGATCGCTGAGAGCCCGCGTCGTCGCTTGCACGGTATCTTTCCCGAGGATGTCGCGGACGCCGATGCGGAGGAGCTCCTTGTCTTTGAAGCTGTGCAAAATCGGATTGGGGTCGTCGGCGTTTTTGCACAACTCGGCCACTTCGAGCCGTAGCTCTTCCGCCGAACGTCGCTGGTTGAGCACGAGGCTGTCGAGCAGTTCGTCGATCATGCCCGGGTTGTTGATGAGGATTTCCGAGAGGAACTGGCTCCAGGCGCAGAGCTCGACGTAAAGTTTGAGCGTCGGTTGATTGAAGCTGAAAAGCTCCCAGAGCACGCCTTTGCCGCCCAGCGACGCGGAAACTTTTTCGAGATTGACCAGGGCCAGATCGGGATCGGGCGTTTCGGCGATGGCTCGCAGAAGCTTGGGGGCGATGTTTGCGAGAAACTGTCGGCAGCGCCGCGTCGAGAGGAACGGCACCGTTTCCGTCGCAAGCATGGCGAGGTTCTGATACGCGGACTGCACATCTTTGAACGGATAGGCGCCGAGGACTTCTTGAATGCGTTCCGGGCTGGGGCTGGGGTCGAGGAGAAGGTCTTGCTCCGGTTCGGGGCCATCTTCGCCGCTGAACGACTGGTGCAGAAGGTGATCGAGGATCTTGCGGTTGAGAGTGGTTTTTTCGCGGTAGTCGGCGAGGAAGCGTTCGAGGACATCGTCGCCGAGCGCGGGGGCGCCGGTCTCCGTCGGTTCGCCGCCATAGCCCATGCGGACGGCGAGCTTGCGTAGCTCGTCGTGGCCTTCGGGCATGCGATGCGTTTGCAGGTCGAACATCAGTTGCAGGCGATGTTCGAGCTTGCGTAGAAAGCGGTAGGTGTCGTCGAGGACGCCATATTCCTGATGCGTGAGGCAGCCGACTTTTTCGAGGGCGGCCAGGCCTTTGAGGGTGTTGCACTGGCGCACGTCGGGGAGATCGCCGCCGTTCAGAAGCTGGAGAAACTGAATGGCGAATTCGACGTCGCGGATGCCTCCCATGCCCGTTTTGACGTCGCTCTCGGAATCGCCCGCGCGATGGGTGCGATGCTCGATTTTGCGTTTGAGGGCCTTGATCTCGTTGATCTCGGCGACGGTGAGATATTTGCGGTAAACGAAAGGCTCGATCTGTTGCAGGAACTCCTCACCCAGCTTCACATCGCCGGCGACTGGGCGGATCTTGATCAGAGCCTGGCGTTCCCACGTGCGGCCCAGGGTGTCGTAATACGAAAGCGTGCTCGCCAGGGAACGAGCGAGCGGGCCGCGATGGCCTTCGGGGCGCAGGCGCAGATCGACGCGATACGCCTGGCCGCGGTCGGTGTGGGCGGTGAGCAAGCGGACGACTTCGGAGCAGACGCGGGAGTAGAAATCGTCATTGGTGATGCTAGTGGTGCGTGGGCCGCGGGTGGCGCCTTCGTCGTCGTAGACGAACATGAGGTCGATGTCGCTGGAATAGTTGAGTTCTTTGCCGCCGAGCTTGCCGAAGGCGAGGATGACGCTGCGGGCGGGCTGCATGTCGCTGGTCATCGGCTCGCCGTAGCGCTTGCGGATCTGCCGCTGCGCCTGCCAGAGGGCGACTTCGAGGGCGGCGTCGGCCACTTGCGAAATGTCGCGGGTGATTTCTTCGAGAGGGCGATCGCGAATGATGTCGTTGGCGCCGATGCGGAGCATTTGCTTCTGGCGAAACTTGCGAAACGAACGCAGCACGGCCGAATCTTCGAACGCCGCCTCGACGTCGCGCTGCAGCGCCTCGATGAGTTCCGCCTTGCTCGGGCTGCTGCGCAAGGGGATGCGGAGCATTTCGAGATAGTCGGGGTTGGCGATGAGCAGATCGCTGAAAAATTGACTCGTGCTGAACAATTGCAGCAAGGTTTCAAAGGTGCGCGCCCGGCTTTCGAGCAGAGCATGCGTCTGGGCGACGCCGGCGGGATTCGCGAAGAAACGTTCGAGATTGTTGATGGCCATGTCGGCGTCGGCGCAGCGGGGCAGGAGTCTGCTGAGGGGATGGGCGAGATCGACGAGCGGCCCCATGCCCAGATGCTCGGCCAGACGGGCCAGGTTGTTGCGGCCGCGATCGACATCGTGGACGTTCCAACTCGCGAAAAGCTGACGAGCTTCGTGCTCGGAGTCGAGACAGCGGCGCAGATATTCGACTTGCATGAAGTCCAACCGGGGGATGGCCAGGGAAGCTTGCCGTGTCGCTCGCGGCCCCAGGAGGAGAGAAGTCCCGGGGCATGCCGACGCCGTTTATTGGAGAGGAATGTCGGCGTCTTGTCAATCGGCGACTAGCGGCAGCGTGAAACGTTGCGATTGCGGAGCGGGCCGGAACGTTTCCGTCGGCGTCTGCGGCGACGTTTCCAGCACGCCGATGTGCTCGTTCGTCACGACCGTGCCGAAGAGGGTGAGGAACGTCGCCTCGCGCACGTCGATGTCAACGAACC
>JBAXFO010000195.1:0-7838 GCA_037139885.1 Planctomycetota bacterium | reverse complement strand
CGATAGGTGGATGTGCCGATGACGACGAAATCGCCGACGGTGGGGGACGACGTCATTTTCGAAACGCTGATCGCGCCGCCGAAACCGCTGGAGTACGACGAAGAGGCCTTGCCCGTCTGATACGAGGACGCCGCCTTGACGCCGTCGGGGCGTTGCGTGATTTGAGGCGTGCCCCATTTGAAAAAGTCGCCGTTGCCGATCATTCCGGAGATGGGCACGCTGTTTTGCACATTGGTGAAAGTGACAAGCCCGCCGGACGTGCCCGTGGTGTCGACGCCCAGAACAAAATGAATGTAATCGCGCCAGAAACGTTCGTTCGTATTGGAGAGCGTCCCCGTGGTCCAGAAGCGGTTGTTGAGCGTCGTATCGGAGGGGTCGGGGATGGCGTCGTAGTATTTGATGCGGCCTGCGCGAAGCTGTGTCGGGAACGGAGCGGGCGATTCGTTCTTGAGCCAATCGAAGATGGCGGCGTAATTGATGCGGTAAGTATAAGTGACGCTGGCGCCGTTTTCGGTGATGGGTGTCGTTGTGCCGGGAGCTTTGAGGATCGGCGTCGGATTCGGGGAGCTATAGGTGGCCGGCACGCCGCTGAGGTCGAACAAGATGTTATTGTGATCGAGCCAGCCAAGGGTCGCCGTGCTGGTGTTGTATTTGAAGAAGAACCGTTTGCGCCAATCTTTCGCGCCGTTGTCGGCATGGTTGGCGGCATTGGTCGCGTCGCTCGTGCCGCTGACTGGGCCGCGCGGATCGGGCGGCCAGATGAAGAACGTCTTACCCCAATAGCCTGGGCCTTGAGTATAGAAACTTGCATTGTCGGCGACGTAGTTCTTATAGCCGTTGGTTTCGAAGTTGGTGTGGTACGCGGTTTGGCCGACGATATCTTTCACCGTCGCTGCATAGGTCGAACCGGTGTTGCCGGTGATCTTGAGGTAGTTATTGCCGCCGGGAGCGGTCGCTTGCGAATCGGGGCTGCGCGTAAACGCCCGATTGGCCGACGAGGGAGCCACGCCTGAGGCGTTTTGAAAGAAGTCTTCGAGGATGGGCGGGCCCGAATTCGACGAAGTCGAGATGTTGCACGGGTCGACGAATTCGGAGCCGGTGGAATACGATGTCGTTCCCTGCAGGGCGGCCGAGGAGATCGCGGAGTACGCCCCGAACTGCGGGAAAACGGATTCGGGATTCATCGATACCGTTCGCGGTCTTGAGGTAGAACTCGGATCGGCGGTCGTGCCGTTCAGGGGAATGCCCGGCAGGCTTTGAAAGCGCATCGACCCGGAAAGATCCATGATGATGAACACGTCGCGAGGGCGGTGCACCGCGACGGCGGTCGCCTGCACGCTCTGGGCGCTGATGCCGAAAACGCGTGCGAAGTTTAAGCTCGCTTGACCGTTCACCGTCGCACGCACAGCGCTATAGGGCTCGGAGGAAGCCGGATCGCGAGGCAGAACGACTTTAAAACCTTCGGAAGAGGGTGAGTTGTCGTTGTAGTTATAGCCGTAGGTGCCCAAGACGAGGGTGACGTTTCCGGACGTATACGTATCGGTCGACGAGTTGGTGATCTTGCTGGGGTTGGCCGGAATGAGTTGGCCGAGAATCGAATTCGCGGCCACGGCTTTGACGGCGTTGGCGGGGGCGTTGCCGAGGTTGTAGTTGTTGGTCGAGTCGCCGTTGATGGTGCGAGCGCCCATCATGGCGGCGGAGTCGGCGGCGTTCTGGGCCTGGCTGCGCGCGACGGCGACCATGCCGACTTCGAGCGCCAACGCCAGCAGTCCGAAGAGGGCGATGATGCACATAACCATCATGATGAGGGTGGCGCCGGAGCGGCGGGTCGTTTGCACAACGTGAGAGGGCATAACAATCTCCTTCGGTCGCGACGCTTAGTTCGCTTCGCTATACATCAAATCGCGCGCAGTGATACGGATGGTGTTGTTCAAAAATAAGAAATTCGGCGTGATGGGGGTATAGTCATAGTCGATCTGCACGGCGATGTATTGTCCGAAGGCCGCGTCGCCGGCCGCGCCGATGTTTTTGCCGGTGGAGTCCGAAAGATAGACCTGGCAGTTGTAATAGGTCGTCTTTGTATCGAGCCCGGCCATGCGCGTTTTAACATAAGCCGTCGTGTCGCTCACCACGGTGCTGTCGACCACGTTGACCACGGCATAACGCGCTCCTTCGCGAGCGGCGTTGACGATCACCTGACGCACGAAAACGAGCCGGGCGTATTCGAGAATGCCGAACAGAAACAGAAAGAAGATCGAAATGACCACGGCCAGTTCGACCAAGGTTCCGCCGTCGCGGCGTAGGAATCGTTGATGTCGCACCATGGAGCGCCTCGAATTCACTTGAGAGGGATGGTCGCCGAAACGGTGATCGGAATGTCGCGCATCGAATACCAGTCGGCGGAAGCCGTAAGGTTTCTGAGCCCCGTGATCTGGTTGAGCGCGACCCAGCGAACGTCGGTGAACGGCACCGAAACGGAAACGCGAAACTGATCGAGTTGCGTCGCCTGCGAAGGATCGGTGATCGATGTGTTGCTCACTGAGGTCACCGTGACATTCGCGGTTTTGACGTTGGTCAGTCCTTTTTGTTGCAAGTAATCCACAACGACTTGCTGAACTTGAGCTGTCGTCTTGACGCCCGTCGACGCTTGGCGGGCTCCCTCTCGGCATGCGTTGGCGAGATATTGTTGCACTTCGACCATCCGGCCCACTTCCCAGAGCCCGACGATCAGCAGCGCCATGATGGGGAGCACGACGGCGAATTCGACGGCCGCCACTCCCTTTCGGGAATGTGCCGATCGATAGGGTCGACGAAAAAGGGTCATGCAGAAACCTCCGCGAAGTCCGCATCCGACACTTTGAAATTTGATGTCGCGATCCGGTTTAACGCTCAATTGTAGGTCGAATTCTTACGTCTCGCAACCGAATTTCCGTGCGCGGCTCGACAGACAGGGTGGACGGGATTGGTAAAGCATTTCCAATCCTAAGGTTACGGCTAGTTTTACGGCGGTCTGAATGTTCGACATATTGGGCCATCTCCACGGACAGCCGTCCAAGCGAGCGACATCCTGCGGAAAAATTTGGACAGGATGAACAGGAGGAAATCAAGGGCCGCATGGTTGGGGAAGCCGCGTTCGCGTTTGTCCGCGGCGCTGTTCGAGTTCGCGACAGAGCGTGCGTAGGTCAATTTATGGCATCTCGGCATCGCCGTGAACGCGTCGAGCCCGATTCGATTTGGGCCGCGTCGCTTCGCTTCTACCTAGATCGCAGCGCTTGATTCGGCCACGGTCATTTAGACACATCGCTTGTAAAACGCGTGAATTTATTTGCGGGGGCCGTAAGAAATCGTTAGATTACTCGCACGAATGGGGCTTGAAGCTCGCGTCGTCGGTTCGTTCGGGGGAGTGTGACGAAGCATGAGATCCTATTGCGTCGCCGTTTTCATCGTGCTGAGCATCATGTCGGGGCTCCAGGCCCAAGATCCGCTGGCGCCGATGAAATTCGGCGAGGTGCGCGAGATCGCTCCGGGCGTGTTCTTCCGTTATTCGTCGATCAGCGCCACCGACAAATCGATTCCGTTCGGCGGCAGCAACAATATCTGGGTGGTCTTCAAGGATTACGTGGTCGTTTACGACGCCAACTTCCCCAAGGAAGCGGGCGACGTGATCGAAGCCATTCGCAAGACGACGGACAAACCGATTCGCTACGTCCTCGATTCGCATCATCACGGCGATCATGCGTATGGCAATGCCGTCTTCTCGAAAGCGGGAGCGACGGTCGTTTCAAGCGCGAACACCGCCCGACTTTTGCGAACGGTCGGCCCGGCCGAGTTCTTGAAAGAAGGGCAGGGGGCGACGGGGCGGAAAGACGTGGCCGCCAGCACGCTGCGTGTGCCCGATCTCATCTTCGACGACAAGCTGGTTCTCGACGACGAAACGCAACGCGTTGAATTTTCGTTTCTGGGGCATGCCCATACCGCCGGCGACGCCGTCATGTATCTTCCCAAGTACAAGATTCTTTGCACCGGCGACGCCTGCGTGAACGGGGCGTTTAACTTCATGGGGCATAGCGATTCGGCATCGTGGATTCGGGTTCTGGATCGCATGCAGCAGTTCGATGTGAGGCTGATCTGCCCGGGCCACGGCAAACTTACAGGGCCGGAGTTGCTGAAAACGCAGCAGCGGTACTTCCGCGAGTTGCGCGAACAAGTCAAGAAGGGGATCGACGCCGGCAAGGATTTCGACGACGTAGTGGCCGGAATGGACATGCCTTGGCAGAAGGAATGGACCGGGCTCGACGTCAAAGAACGCAAGGACAACATCCGCCATGTCTTCGATGAGCTGACGGGCCGCGTCGCGCCGTGGGATTTGTTCGAAGAGTATGGCCTTTACGAAGGGCCGTCGCCCACGAAGGAAACGCCGGGCTGGAAGGCGCCGCGGAAGATCATCGTTCCCGCGGTTATGCCGGCTCGGTTGTTGGAACTCAAGCGGATCGCTCCGGAGGTTCTCTTCGTGCCGGTGAAATCGGTCGAGGAGGCAGCCCGTGAGGCGGTCGACGCCGATGCCGTGATTGGTTTTTCGAGCGCCGAGATCGCCCGCGCGGGGAAGAACCTTCGCTGGGTCCAGATCGGGCATGCGGGCGTCGAAAAGGATCTCGTGCCGGAGATCGTGAAATCGCCGATTACGGTGACCAATCTCGCACGCGTGCATGGCCCCAATGTCGCGGATCAGGCGATGGCGCTCCTCCTGGCACTCGAACGCGGTCTCGGCCCGATCATCCACAAGAAAGAAGCGACCGCCGATCTTTGGGAAACGCTCAAGAAACAATCGCAGGCCCAGGAACTTAACGGCAAGACCATGCTCGTCGTCGGCCTTGGCGGCGTCGGCACGCAGATCGCGCGGCGCGCGGAGGCGTTCGGCATGAAGGTCGCCGCCATCGATCCGAACGAGAAACTGGTGCGGCCGTCGTTCGTCTTCAGTCTCGATCGGCCGGCGCGCTTGATGGATCTGTTGCCGAAGGCAGATGTCGTCGTGTTGGCCTGCCCTTTGACGGCGGAAACGAAAGAAATGTTTACCGCATCGCAATTCGCGGCCATGAAGAAAACGGCGAAGTTCATCAATATCGGCCGCGGGGGCCTGGTGAAACAAGACGATCTCGTGGCCGCGTTGAAGGCGGGAACCATCGCCGGCGCGGGGCTCGACGTGACCGATCCCGAACCGCTGCCGAACAATCATCCGCTTTGGACGTTGCCCAACGCCGTGGTCACGCCGCACATCGGCGGCCAGTCGGACGGCTCCCGCGATCGGCAGTGGCGGCTGTTTCGCGAGAACATTCGCCGCTTCGTGGCGGGCGAGCCGTTGTTGTGTGTCGTCGATAAAGCCCGCGGCTATTAAGACATCTCCGTTGAAATCATCCACGCCGGTCCCTTTTCCCTGATCGCACTTGAGGAGAGGTTGCTTCATGTCCTGGAAACAAATCTTCGGCGTCAAGTCGCTGGAAATGCTTCGAGAAGAAGCCGCGGGCGAGAATCGCTTGCGGCGCATTCTGGGTCCGATCGGCCTCACTTCGCTGGGCGTCGGGGCGATCATCGGCGCGGGTATCTTCGTCATGACGGGCCGCATCGCCGCGAATGATTCCGGCCCGGCGATCCTCCTTTCGTTTGCGGTCGCGGGCGTCGCTTGCGCCTTGGCGGCGTTCTGTTATGCGGAATTTTCGTCGATGGTTCCTGTCGCCGGCAGCGCTTACACCTATGCTTACGCCACGCTCGGCGAACTGATCGCCTGGATCATCGGCTGGGATCTCGTCCTCGAATACGCCATGAGCGCGGCCACCGTCGCATCGGCGTGGTCCGAGTATTTCAACAAACTTTTGCACGTCTGTTTCGATGTCGGCATTCCCGAACAATTATGTAAAGACCCCTGGAGCGGCGGCTGGGTCAATTTGCCCGCCATCGTCATTCTCGGCATCTGCACCGTCATTCTCGTCGTCGGCATTCGCGAGAGCGCGATGTCGAACACCGTCATGGTCATCGTCAAATTGGGCGTTGTCCTGTTCGTCATCGGCGTCGGCTATCCGTTCGTCGTCCCGGCGAACTGGACTGACATCCCGTACGACGCTCGCAATCGGGAAGAACAGTTCTTGATCCCCGGCCAAGCTGCCGATTCCGCCGCCCTCGAGTTCGGCGGCAAATTTCTGAACACGCCCCAAGGCCAGGAACTCGTCGCGAAATTCGCCAAGGAAGGTCTCAACCCCGAACAAGCGACGCGGCGCGCCGGAATCGAACTTGGCAAGGAGCATACTTCCGCCGACGAACTCAAGGCCCGCACGGAAGTCCTCACGCGCGAGACGCTCGCGATGTTTCAGATGCAAAAGGCCAAATCGATCGACAACGCGGACGTGAAGGAGCGCCTGACGCAGAAGTTCGCCAAGGATCTCCCGAAATCCGCCGAAGACATCAAGATCGCCGATTCGGTTATCGCGCTCGCCTCCGACCCGGCAGCCAAGGCGGAACGCGTCCGCAAAAACTTCGGCTTGTTCGGCCAACTCGGCGGCGCCGATCGCCTGGTCGCTCTGGACGAATCGACACGCAGCAACTTCATGCCTTACGGCATTTCCGGCGTCATCTTCGGAGCGGCGATGGTTTTCTTCGCTTTCATCGGCTTCGATTCGATCTCGACGCATTCCGAAGAAGCGATCAATCCGCAACGTGACTTGCCGATCGGTATTCTCGCGTCCTTGGTGGTGTGTACGATCTTGTACTTGGGGGTGTCGGCGGTTCTGACAGGCATGGTGCCGTATTACATGATCGACACCAAGGCGGCGATCGCAAGCGCGTTCTCCGATCGGGCGGCTCTGCCTGGAGCTCCGCAGCTTTTGAAACCGGCGGCGGCGCTCATCGCGATCGGCGGTCTCGCGGGCATGACCAGCGTGTTGCTGATCACGTTCTTGAGCCAGGCGCGCGTGTTTCTCGCCATGGCTCGCGATGGCTTGTTGCCGCATGCGATTTTCGGCGTCGTCCATGAGAAGTTTCGCACGCCGGCTCGCTCCACCATTCTCACGGGCGTCCTGATGATGTTCGTAGCCGGCTTCACGCCGATCTCCGTGCTCGAAGAGATGGTCAACATCGGCACTCTGTTCGCCTTCGTCGTCGTTTGCGGCTCGGTGATGCTGCTCCGCATTCGCCGGCCCGAAGCGCCACGGCCTTTCCGCTGCCCGTTTCTCTTTGTCGTCGCTCCTGCCGGCATTCTGGTCAATGTCATCCTCATGATGTTCCTGCCGCTCGACACCTGGATTCGCCTGGTCGTCTGGCTCGCCATCGGGCTGGTGATTTATTTCTGCTTCGGCTTCCACTATAGCGTTGTGCATCGGCTCCCCAAGAACGCGAACCCGTAAGCGGCCGCTTCCGTCTGAAAAAAACGAGCCGGTTCGGACCTCTGTTCGGACCGGCTCGCTTTTTTTGCCTCATGCACGACCATCGGTGCATCTCGGGTGGAGTCTGGAGGCTTGACGCGTCCGCTCGCGCACTGTACAGATTACCACATGGAAAATCTCGAACGCGAAGATGTCGTGGCGACCATCGATCGCATGGTCGACGAGTTGCTGGAGCGCGGAGGCATCGTGGAGCCTCCCGTCGATGTGATTGCGCTGGCTCAGAAAACGTTGGGCATGGTGGTCTGCCTCGATTCACGGCAGAATCAACGGGGTCGAGCCCAGCGCGCGGGTGGGCAGCGACACATCTATTTGCGCCCCGAGCCGCGGGAAGAGCGTCATCAATGGACCGTCGCGCATGAAATCGGCGAACATCTCAAGCCCGAACTCTTAAGCCGGCTGGGGCTCGAA
>JBAXFO010000194.1:0-7852 GCA_037139885.1 Planctomycetota bacterium | reverse complement strand
GCCGTTCGCATCACGGCATGTCTTTGAAACTCCCCAGGGGCGTCGCGATTCCGGGTGTGGAGAATCCCAGCCTGTACGGCGACGCGATCTTCGGCGGCGCCTTCGCCGGTCATCACGGCGGCAAACTCCGTTTCAAGGAAGGTCAAGCCGACCACCCGATCGTGAAGGGGTTGCCGGAACTCGCGCAGATCAACCTCTACGATCGCGGCTACCGCCACAAGAACCTTGCCGACGACGTAACCGTTCTCATCGAATCGGAATCCGGCGAACCGCAGACATGGGCGCGGATCAACAAGAAGACGAAGCAACGGACCTTCTACACGGTGCACGACCCGAACGACATCGCGAAACACGAGAGCGTCCGCACGATGCTGGCTCGCGCGATTTTCTGGGCCGGCGAGCTGAACGAAGCGGATTTCAAGAAAGAGTAGCCAAAAGATTGATTCGGCGATCCTTGACGAACATCTGATTGTCAGATAATCTGGCGAAAGGATCGAACAGTGCAGGGCCGAGAAGGATGGAAGCGATTGACCGAACCAAGCTGAGCGACGTCGTTGCGGACCGTTTGAAATCGTACATCATCGAACGGGGTCTGAAGCCGGGCGCTCGATTGCCGACGGAGGCGCAGTTGGCCACCAGTTTTGGGGTCAGCCGGCTGAGTTTGCGCGAGGCGACCAAGGCGCTCGGATTTCTCGGCATGCTGGACGCTAAGCCGGGTCGCGGGTTGACTGTCGGTCGCGTCAACATGAATCGCGTGACGGAGTGCCTGGGGTTTCATCCGGGCCTGCATGACGCCGACCCGCTCGTACTCATCGACACGCGTGTCGTCATCGAGGTGGGCGTCTTGCAACACGTCGCACGCCGTATGGCAAGCGATGCCGCGATTTACGAACGGCTCAACGACATCAACGCCAAACTCCGCCAGGCTCAGACGGTGCAACGCTGGGTGGATCTCGACATCGAATTTCACAACGGCCTGCTCGATGCCAGCGGACTGACGCCGTTGACGGCGTTTGCCGACGTTCTCTCGATTTTCTTCCGCCGCTTTCGCGAAAGCGTCAAGAAGTCGGAATGGTCGATGGGGATCGCCAGTCATCAGGCGATTATCGACGAACTTCGTGCCGGAAATGTGGCGGCCGCGGAAACGCGGCTGCGCACGCACATTGAGAGCCACCGGCACCGCATGGGGCTGTGATCCTCGAAAACGAATCCGACGACTCGGTCCTGCCGTCCGTACTGTTTGCCGCGATCTGCTTCTGTCCCACCACCACGGAGCACTTTTATGACCTCTCCGAAGCGTACGTGTAATTCGTCCGATCATTTCATCGACCGTCGCGCCCTACTCGGCGGCGCGGCCGGCGCGTTTGTCGGCGGAGTGTTCGGGCTCAATGCCCTGGCTCAGGCGCCGCTCGCGAATCAACTCAATCGCGCCCGCAAACGCGTGCTGATGATCTTTCTCAATGGCGGCATGAGCCAGTACGAAAGCTGGGATCCCAAACCCGGCACGACGACCGGCGGTCCCTTTCAGTCGATTCAAACATCGATTCCCGGTTACCGCATGTCGGAACTGATGCCGCGCATGGCGGCCTCGATTCATCGACACACGGCCGTCATCCGCTCGCAGATCGCGTCGAGCGACCACAACGACTTCACCATCTTCGGCGGCAAGCAGCGGTCGGGGCCGGTCCGCTATCCAAGCCTTGGGCCGATGATCGCGCGGGAGCTGGCTGATCCCAACAGCCAGGTGCCCCATCACGTCATGTTCACCAACTATTTGGGGGAGAACTATTTCGAAAACGCCGGCTTCCTGGGCGCGACCTGGAACCCGATCAACATTGGGCCGACCCGGATTCCGAACCAGCCGCCATTCAACGTCCCGCTCTCGGGCCTGCGTCTGACGCCGCCGGCCAACTCGTTGCCGCCGGACCTCAGCGATGTCGATCACCGTGAGCGCGAAGAGTTGCGAACCCAACTCGCCCGGCAATTCGGCGTCGGCCGGACCCGCGACGGCGTTCTACTCAGCCACGGCGGCGCCTATGGCCGAGTCCGCGGCTTGATGGAAAGCGCGCGGCTCTTCGACATCGAGCAAGAATCGATGACGACCCGCAACCGCTACGGTTCGACGCCGTTCGGCCAACAGACGCTAGTCGCTCGCCGACTGATCGAAGCGGGCGTTCCCTACGTGCGCGTCAATCGCGGTTGGTGGGACCACCACGGCCAGAACTTCGAGTTCCATCAGGAAATGGTGCCCGAACTCGACCATGTCATGAGCGTCTTGCTCGAGGATCTGCAAGAGCGAGGTCTGCTCAACGATACGCTGGTCGTCACGTTCTCCGAAATGGGCCGGACGCCGGGGATCAACGGCAACAATGGCCGCGACCACTTCCCGCGCATGAGCGTGACGCTCTCGGGCTGCGGCATCCGGCCGGGCGTTGTCCACGGCAGTACTACGCCCGACGGTACGAACATCGCTTCCAACCCTGTCAGCCTGCAACAGTTTTTCGCGACCGTCATGAGCGCCGTCGGCATCGACCATCAGAAGGAACACACGAACTCCGATGGCCGTCCCGTTCCGCTCACCGACTACGGCACCCAACCGATCGCGGAGGTGCTGGCATGATCTCCGTCCGCTTCCGTACCTGCCTTTGCCCGCAAACTTTGTCCGCGATGGTCGTCGTCGTGGCCGCGTCCTTGGCGTCCGCTCAGTCTCCCGCGCCGCTCCAGGTCAAGGCAACTCGCGAAGTGAAGGTGTCGCCGGATCTCTTGTGCATCGCCCCGATCCCCGGCACGGTCAAAGCCTACGCCGGCGGCACCGACGGCAAGATCGCCCTGATCGATTTCGACGACGCCAAGGCGAAGCCAGAAACCTGGAACGCTCATGCCAGCTATGTCAGCGGCATTGTACTCGCGGGAAAACAGCTCGTTTCCGCCGGATCCGACCATCATCTGATCTGGTGGGATCTCGCCGCCAAAACGAAGGTTCGCGACATCGTCGCCCACGACAAGAAATGGATTCGCAGCGTCGCCGTGTCGCCCGACGGCAAGTGGATCGCCAGCGCCGGCGACGACATGGTCGCTCGCATATGGGACGCCGACTCCGGCAAACTCGTCCACGAACTGGCCGGGCACGACAAGCTCACCCCATACGGACTTGTCTCGAAGCTCTACTGCATCCGCTTCTCTGCCGACGGAAAACTCGTTGCCACCGGCGACCAAACCGGAACCGCGATCATCTGGGACGCCGCGACGGGCAAGCAAGTCGGCAAAGTGCGGGCCTCGAATCTCTACACCGCTGATACGAACGGCCACACCTATGGCGGGTGTCGCGCGGTGGCGTTCTCGCCCGATGGATCTCTCCTAGCTCTTGCCGGCAATATCGCGGGGGATACGTCCACGATTTCCGGCAGCAAGGGACTCGTACAGGTCTTCGACTGGAAAGCCGCCAAGATGACGCACGACCTCCCCACCAAAATCAACGGCTTCTTCGAAGCCATTCAGTTTCACCCCAAGGAGTCCTGGCTGTTCGCCGGTTGCGGAGCGGGCGACGGCAAGAAGATCGTTCTCTTCGATCTCGAGAAGAAAACCGCGATCCAGGAATTTCCCACCAACAATCCAATTTTCGACATCGCAATCAGTGATGCGGCCGACGCCATTGTCGCGGTCGGTCGCGGGAAAGCGATCCGCTGGGAGTTGTCCCGCTGATCCGTCATTCGTCGCTCGCGATCATTTGAAGGATTCCCCATGAGAACCGCGATTCTTGCCGCTGTGCTGGTTGCCACATTCGGCGCCCATGGACTGGCCGACGATCTTCTTCCAGCGGATCGACCCATTCCGGAAGTCATTGATAGGTTGATCGACCTCAAGCTCAAGGCGGACAAGGTCACCGCCGCGCCGCCCGCCGACGATGCAACGTTCGTCCGCCGATTGTACCTCGACCTCGCCGGCAGAATTCCGACTCCGCCCGAAGCTCGCGAATATCTGGATTCGAAAGATCCGCAGAAGCGAACGAAACTGATCGAGGAACTCGCCGCGTCCCCCGAGTTCATTCGCCACAATGCGACCGAGTTCGACTTCGCCCTCCGCAACGACAATCCCGACGGGGGCAGCGTTCGCAACTATCTGCTGGCGGCGCTGAAGGAGAACCGCCCCTGGGATCAAATGTTTCGCGACTTGATGGGCGTTTCTGAAACGCCGCACGTGTCGAAGCCCGAGCAGTTCATCGTCAAGCGGTTGAAAGACCGCGACGTTTTGGCCCGCGACATCTCGAGCGTCTTCTTCGGCCTCAACATCAGTTGCGTTCAGTGCCATCGCCATCCCTACATCGAAACGCTGACGCAGGACTACTTCTTCGGAATGCGCGAGTTCTTCGTTTCGTCCTACGAGTACCAAGGAACTCTCCTCGATCGCAAGTTCGTCAAGCCCGGCGAGTTCAAGGCCAAGAACGGTAAGATGCATCCGGTGAAAATGATGTTTCTCGACGGCAAGGCGATCGAGCGTCCTGTGGAGCCGGCGGAGGATCTCGCCAAGGCGATCCAGGAGGAATCCAAAACGATCGAGAAGATGACGAAGGACAAGTCGAAGGAACTGCCGCCCCAGCCGACATTCCGTGCCCGCGCGAAACTGGTCGATATCGCACTCGATTCCGAGAATCGCGACCGCTTCGCCCGGGCGCTCGTCAATCGCCTGTGGCATCGTTTCTACGGCCACGGCCTCGTGATGCGGATCGACCAGATGCACGCCAACAACGCTCCGAGCCATCCGGAATTGCTCGCCTGGCTCGCCCGCGATTTCATCGATCACAAGTACGACATCAAGCGGCTAATCGTCGGCCTGGTGTCGAGCAACGCCTACGCGCGGAGCAGTCAATGGAAAGGCGATTCGTCGCCGGCGGCGGAGCTTTTCGCGGTCGCTTCGATTCGGCCGCTGACGCCCGGGCAGTGGGGAACGTCCTTCAACCTCGCCAACAATCCGTCGCGCATCGGCCGCAGCATGAGCTTCGAGGCGAGGGAAAAGGCCGTTGTCGAACTCGAAGCCGCGGGAAAAGGGGCGGAAAGCTTCATCGAGTATCCCCGCGACGATTCGCCCATTTCGATCAACGAATCGATGCGGCTCAGCAACGATGCCGGCTTGCAGAAATCGATCGGCGCTCAACTCGTTCCGATGTTGAAAAAGTCAAAGGACCGGAAATCGCAAATCGAGGAGGCAGCCTGGATCGTTCTCACTCGACCGGCGACCGTCGCCGAGTTGGAACTTTTCGACTCCTACCTCGAACGCCGCAAGGACCGGCCCGATGCCGGACTTCAGCAAATGATCTGGGCGCTGATCAACAGCCCGGAGTTTCGGTTTAATCATTAGTTTGGGCGGAGAGATTCATGAGAACGAAGGCGCCGATTTGTGCGTTGGCGATTTTTCTGGTTGCCTCGATCGTCCGCGCGGATGACTGGCCGCAGTTCCGGGGACCGAAGCGCGACGGAATCTCAAGCGAAACCGGCTGGCTCACCAAGTGGCCCGACGAGGGCCTCAAGGTTCTCTGGAAACAGCCGGTCGGCCGCGGGTATTCGGGCGTGGCCGTCGCCAAGGGCCGAATCTACACGATCGGCCTTCTCCCCAAGGAAGCCTCCAAAGACGCGCCCAAAGACGCCGCCAAGAAAAGCCCGCTGCAAGAAACCGTGACGTGCCTCGATGAGGCGACGGGAAAGCAACTTTGGCAATTCTCGTACGAGGGTTTTCAAGACAAGAGCTTTCCCGGCTCCCGTTCGACGCCGACGGTCGATGGCGAAAAAGTCTTCATCTTTGGTCAGAACGGCGGACTCTACTGTCTTGACGCAGGGTCGGGAAATGTCGTCTGGCAGAAGGATATGGTGAAGGATCTCGGCGCCCAGAACGTCACGTATGGTTACGCTGCATCGCCGTTGGTCGTCGGCGACCTCGTCCTCGCTCCCGCCCGCATCCTCGCGAAAAAAACGGCGAAGGACGCCAAACAACCGGCCGCTAACGCCTTGCTGCTCGCCTTCAACAAACGGACCGGCGAGGAAGTCTGGCGGATGTATCACGAGTCGTTCCACCTCGGCGGCGGCTACTACGCCTGCCCAACCGCGGCCGTTTTGAATGGCAAACCGACGCTCGTCTATCACACCGGCAACGCCTGCCTCGGCATCGAACCCGCCTCCGGCAAGATCCTCTGGAAGCACGAGTTCTCCGACGAAGACCTGCTGATCAAGAAAGGCCGCCACGGCATCACCGCCCAGGAGCCCGCCGTCCTCGGCAACCGCATTATTTGCTGCGTCCACCCCGACAACTCGGTCGGACTCGGCGTTTGCCTGGAGGTTAAGGGCGACGAGGTCAAGGAAATCTGGCGCGACAAGTTGCTCGACAACTACAGTTGCGATTACATCATCTGGAAAGGCCACGTCTTCGGCATCCAGCACAACGACACGGCCAGCCGCATCGGCCCCCTCTATTGCTTCGACATCGCCACCGGCAAGAAGAAATGGGAAAAGAAAGACGCCGGCGGATCGTTCACGATGGTGGGCGAAAAGTTCCTCACCTTCACAGGCGAGCACCTGATTCTCTTCGAAGCCTCGACGGAAGAACCGAAGGAACTCGCTCGCAGCCAACGTCTTTTCGCACCAGAGGAACTTACTTATCGCTATAGCGACCGCATCGCGCCGGTCCTCAGCAACGGCCGCATCTACTGTCGAACTCAGAACGGCAGCTTGATCTGCCTCGATGTCCGGGGAAAATGATCGGGGAGAACCACCATGCTCCAGTCGCGAGGCATTCGGTCAATTGCCGTCGTCGTCTCGATTGCGATGATTCAGGTTTCCGCGGTCAGGGCCGACGATTGGCCGCAATATCGCGGGCCGAATCGGGACGGCGTCTCGCGCGAAACCGGCCTCTTGAAGTCCTGGCCCAAGGACGGCCCGAAGTTGCTCTGGACCTACCGGGACGCCGGGGCCGGGTTCTCGCCGCCGTCGATCGTCGGCAACCACCTCTACTGCATGGGTTCGAAGGACAAGGACGATTGCGTCTTCGCGCTCGATGCTCGCACGGGAGAAATGATTTGGTCCACGCCTGTCGGCCCCCGGCGTCCAACGGATTGGGGCGACGGGCCCTGTGCCACGCCGACCGTTGATGCAGACCGCCTCTACGCGCTCAGCGTTCTGGGCGAATTGCACTGCGTCGATCGGCAAACGGGCAAGGACCGCTGGCGGGTTCATCTAAAAAATGAGATGCAGGGCAAGATCATCCACGATGGGCGATTCACCGAATCGTGCTTGATCGACGGCGACCGCCTGATTTGCTCACCCGGCGGCGCCCTCGGGACCATGGCCGCCCTCGACAAGATGACGGGCAATGTCCTTTGGCGCAGCAAGAATTTGACCGAGGCCGCCGTCTCTTCGTCGTGCATTGCCGTCGAGATCGACGGTCTGCGCCAGTACGTCAACCTTAACGGCCGGGGAGTTGCCGGCGTGGCTGCCGCCGACGGCCGGCTTCTGTGGAAGAATGGCCTCCCGGCCGCCCACATCATGGTCAACACTCCCATCCACGACAAGGGCCGCATCTACGTGACGGCCGCGTACGGCGTCGGTTGCGGTCTCATCAAGCTCACTCGCGAGGGGGAGGGAATCAAGGCGGATCTCGTCTACCGCAACAAGGTGATGAAGAACCACCACAGCGGCGTCGTTCTGGTGGACGGCCATCTCTTCGGCTGCTCGGACCCGAACGGCTGGGTCTGCCAGAACTTCGAAACCGGCGAACAAGTCTGGGGAGATCGTGACGTGTTCGACAAAGGTAGTTTCGCTTATGCCGACGGCCATCTCTATTGCTACGGCGAAACGAAGGGGGAGGT
>JBAXFO010000193.1:0-7859 GCA_037139885.1 Planctomycetota bacterium | reverse complement strand
AAAATCACCAGACAAAACGTGCGTCACCCAAGCCGACCCCTTGGGGGTCGTAGGTAATTCCACGTCGATGTAATCGTACGGCCCGACCAAGAGACCGGCTTCGGTGAACAACGATCGATTGCGAAAAACTCACTTTTCGATCGCCACCGCTTTCGTGCCCTCGCCATGCCCGTGGTCCGCGAACCACTGAATCACGTAAAAGAACACGGGCGTCAGGAAGATGCCGAAGAGGGTGACGCCGAGCATGCCGTAGAACACCGCGGTGCCGAGCGTGCGCCGCATTTCCGCCCCGGCGCCTTCCGCCAAAACCAGCGGCACGACGCCGATAATGAACGCGAGGCTTGTCATGATGATCGGTCTTAACCGCAAGCGGCAGGCTTCGATAGTCGCTTGATAGCGCGAGGCCCCTTCCTCGTGGCGCGTCTTCGCGAACTCGACGATCAAGATCGAATTCTTGCTCGCCAAACCGACCAGCACGACGAAGCCGATCTGCGTGAAGACGTTGACATCCAGCCCCGCCATGATCACGCCCCCCACCGAACTGAGCAAGCACATCGGCACGACGAGGATGACCGAAAACGGCAGACTCCAGCTTTCATATTGGCCCGCGAGCACCAGAAACACGAGCGCCACGGCGAGGATGAAAATGTAAATGGCCGTGTTGCCCGTTTGCAATTGCAGCAAGGCGAGTTCGGTCCATTCGCTACGCATGTGCGGCGGCAGAACGCTCGCCACCGACGTTTGCAGTTGCTCGATTCCCTGGCCGGAGCTGAAGCCGGGGGCGAGGTTCGAGTTGATGAAAGCGGCTGGGTACATGTTGTAACGCACCAGCATGACCGGGCCGTTCACGTCTTTCACGCTGGCGAACGAGCCGAACGGCACCATCTTGCCATGCTCGTTGCGGATGCGCAGATGTTGGAGGTTGATTTCCTTTTCGCGAAATTGCGGCGCCGCCTGCACGTTCACCTGCCAGGTGCGGCCGAAGCGATTGAAGTCGTTGACATAAAGAGAGCCGAGGTAAACCTGAAACATGTTGAACGCATCGAACAGCGACACGCCCATGGTGCGGGCCGCCACGCGATCGACATCGATGAACAGCCAGGGCGTGTTGGCGCGGAAGCTGGTGTAGAGGTCATCGAGAGCCGGGTCGTTCTGGGCTTTGGCGATGGCCTGGTTGGTG
The DNA here is from genome assembly GCA_037139885.1 of Planctomycetota bacterium. Lineage (GTDB taxonomy): Bacteria > Planctomycetota > Planctomycetia > Gemmatales > Gemmataceae > JAIEPT01. Next base: position 6,679 of record JBAXFO010000193.1, on the reverse strand, counting down.
ACCGATTCGAGCTCCGCCAGCCCCGAGTCGCCGCGATCTTCGATGACGATTTTGAAGCCTCCCGCCGTGCCGAGGCCTTCGATGGGGGGCGCGCCGAAAACGTTGACGACGCCCTGCGTGATCTCCTTCTGAAATTTCGCCTGGAGAGCGGTCGCGATCGCATCGGCATGCAAATGCTTGCCGCGGCGATGCTCGAAATGATCGAGCATGACATAGATCGCTCCGAAGTTGGGGGCGTTCGCGTTTAGCAGCAGGGACTGCCCCGCGATGGCGACGGTGTGTTTGACGCCGGGCGTCTCCTTCGCCAGCGCCTCCATTTTCAGCATCGCCGCCTGCGTCCGCTCGACGGAAGACGCATCGGGAAGCTGCACGTTGACCAAAAGATAGCCCTTGTCTTGCGGCGGAATGAAACCGGTGGGCGTCGCCTGGAATGCATAGACCGTCAAAGCGAGCAACCCGCCATAAACGATCAGCACGGGAATGCTGAACCGCAGGAGGACGCCGACCATGCGCGAATAGACATCCGCGGTTTTCTCGAAGCCGTCGTTGAAGCGGGCGAAGGACCAGCCCAGAGCGACATTGAGCGGCTTGCGCAACATCCAGCCAATGAGGGCGCCGACGAATCCGGTCAGGATCGGCGGCAGCCAATCGGGAAAGTGATCCGCCCCGGCCAGATTGACGAGGTGCGGCGTCACATACAGATACATCAAAAACGCCCCGGCGAGCACGAACGTGAAACGGGGTAAAGTCTCGTAGTTCCCCTTCTGCCGGGGCCGCAGGAGCAGCGCCGCCAAGGCCGGGCTGAGCGTCAGCGAGTTGAACGCCGACAACACCGTCGACACGGCGATCGTCAGAGCGAACTGGCGGAAGAATTGCCCCGTGATGCCGCGAATGAACGCACACGGCACGAACACCGCCGTGAGCACCAGACCGACCGCGATGACCGGCCCCGAGACGAGTTCCATGGCCCGGATCGTCGCGTCGCGCGGCGGCAGGCCGTGTTCGATGCCATGCTCGACCGCCTCGACGACGACGATGGCGTCGTCGACGACAATGCCGATCGCGAGCACCAATCCGAAGAGCGTCAGGTTGTTCAAGCTGAAACCGAAGGCCGCCATGACCGCGAACGTGCCGATGATGGCCACCGGCACGGCGATGAGCGGAATGATCGCCGAGCGCCAATTTTGCAAGAACAACAGCACGACCGCGGCCACCAGCAACACCGCATCGCGCAGCGTCTTGAAGACCTCGCGGATCGATTCTTCGATGACGGGCGTCGTATCGTAAACGATCGCATAGTCGACCCCCTCGGGAAAGCGGGCCTCCTTCAGCTCTTCCATTTTCGCCTTCACGTACTTCGCCGTGTCGAGAGCGTTGGTGCCGGGGAGTTGGAAGATCGACAGCGCGACGGACGGCCGCCCATCCATGGTGCACGACTGATCGTACCCTTGCGCGCCGAGCTCAAGGCGCGCAACATCCCCCAGTTTGACGAGCCGGCCGTCGGACGTTTTCAGAACCATGTCCATGAACTGCTCGGCGCTCGACAAGCGCCCGAGCGTCGTCATCGTGTACTGATAGATCTGCCCGGAGGGGACGGGAGGCTGCCCGATCTGCCCGGCGGCGACCTGGGCGTTTTGCTGTTCGATGGCGGTGGTCACGTCGCGCGGCGACAAATTGCGGCTCGCCATCTTTTGCGGATCGAGCCAGATGCGCATGCTGTAGTCGCGCTGGCCGAGATACGTGATATCGCCGACGCCGCGCAGGCGCGAGAGTTCATCGCGAATTTGAATCGTGGCGAAATTGCTGAGATAGAGGCTGTCGCGCGAGCCGTCGGGGGAGTAGAGATTGACGATCATGAGCGTGCTGGGGGACTTCTTCTTGACGGTCACGCCGCGACGCCGCACGAGATCGGGCAGAATCGGATTGGCGAGGGCGACGCGGTTTTGCACGAGCACTTGGGCCATGTTGAGATCGACGCCGGGGCGGAAGGTGACCGTCAGCGAATAGTTGCCGTCGTTGGTGCATTGCGACGACATGTAGAGCATGTCTTCGACGCCGTTGACCTGCTGCTCGATCGGTGCGGCCACGGTGTCGGCGACGACGAGCGAATTCGCCCCGGGATAGTTCGCGGAGACTTCGACCGTCGGCGGCGTGATCTCGGGATATTGCGCGATCGGCAACGACAAGAGCGCGATGCCGCCCGCCAGCGTCACGAAGATGGACAGCACCGACGCGAAGATCGGCCGGTCGATGAAAAAGCGGGAGAACATGTCGTCAACACCTCATGCCGTCAGCAAACAGGACATAACCTCGACCGACCCGATAGAAACAGCCCTACACGCGGGGAAATCGCGTTCGCGAAAATTCACGAACCGGACGTGCGATCATTTCTTGATCGTCACACTCTCATCCTTCTTCGCCCCACCCAACCCCAACGTCGCGACGCGATGAAGTCCGCGGAGAGTCGCATTCGACAACTGGTTCATTTGCCGCAGCCCGGGCATGTTCCATATCGACGATTCGCCCAGCCAATCGATCACGAAGAAGAACACCGGCGTTAAAAAGATGCCGAACAACGTCACGCCGAGCATGCCGCTGAAGACGGCGGTGCCCAGAATGGTCCGCATCTCCGCCCCGGCTCCGCGCGACACCATCAGCGGCACCACGCCGAGGATGAACGCCAGCGATGTCATGACGATGGGCCGCAAGCGCAGTTGGCAGGCTTCGAGCGTCGCCTCGCGCCGGCTTTTGCCTTCCTGCCGCTGCATCTTCGCGAACTCGACGATCAAGATCGCGTTCTTGCTCGCCAACCCGACGAGCACCACGAAACCGACCTGCGTGAAAATGTTGACGTCGTGCCCCGCCAGCCACACCCCCGTGAGCGCGCTCAACAGGCACATCGGCACCACCAGAATGATCGCCAACGGCAACGTCCAACTCTCGTAAAGCGCCGCCAACACCAGGAACACCATCATCACCGCCAGCGCGAAAATCACCGTGGCCGTGTTGCCCGAGAGCAATTCGAGGAACGCCATCTCGGTCCATTCCGTCGCCATCGATTGCGGCAGATTCTCCTTCGCCAGGCGATTGAGCAGATCGATGCCCGCCCCCGAGCTCACGCCCTCGGCGTTCGCTCCGGTGATCGACGCCGCGGGATACATGTTGTACCGCGTCAACACGAGCGGCCCATTCACCTCATGCACCTTCGCCACCGAACCGAGCGGTATCATCGCGTTCTTCGCATTCCGCACTTTCAGCTTGCGAACATCCTCAAGCTGATCGCGGTAGGGATAATCCGCTTGCAAGACCACTTGCCAGGTGCGGCCGAAGCGGTTGAAGTCGTTGACGTAAAACGAACCGAGATAAATTTGCAACGTGTCGAAGACATCCTTCAGGGCGATCTTGCGAGTCTCGCATTCCTCGCGGTCGATATTGATGTAAAGCTGCGGCACGTTGGCGCGGTAGATCGTCGACAGACCGATGAGCTTGCCGGTCTTGGTCCCCTGATCGATCAGGTTCTCGACTTGTTTCTGCAGCGCAGTCGGCGTGTTCTCGCCCCGGTCTTCGACCATGAACTTGAAGCCCCCCGCCCGGCCGACGCCGCGAATCGGCGGCGGACCGAACACCTGAATGCTGGCGTCCAGAATCTCGCTGTTGATCCGCTGCCGCATCTTGTTGGCGATCTTGTCGCTCGCCAGATCAGGCCCCTTGCGGTCTTTGAAGTCGTGCAGAATCACGAACATCGACGCGAAATTCGAACCCGTGGCGTTGAGGAAAAACGACTGCCCCGCGACCGCGGAGGTGAGTCGGACGCCGGGCGTGCTGAGGATGATGTCCTCGGCTTGTTTCACGACTTTGAGCGTCCGCTCCGTCGCCGCCGAATCGGGGAGTTGGACGTTGACGAGAAGATAGCCCATGTCCTGATTCGGCACGAAGCCGCGCGGCATCGTGACGAAGGCCCAACCTGTGAGGGCGAGCAGACCGCCGTAAACGATGAGGGCGAAGACCGCGATCCGCAACAAGCCGCCAACAGCGCGGGTGTAGCCGCGAGTCGTTTTCACGAACAGCCGATTGAACGCCCCGAACAGTCGGCTCAACAGGAAGTTCATGGGCCACGTGACGAGCAACCCCACAAACAATCCGGTCCCGGCGGCGAGCAAGACCGCCCAGTCGGCCACATCGGGAAACAGACGCGTCACGAGGCCCGCGCCGTACGCATAGCCCGCCCACGCGAACGCGGCCGCATACAGCGGCGCGGGCAGCACGTCGCTCGTCTTGTGCGTGTGCGGCCTCAAGAGAATCGCCGCCAGGGCGGGGCTCAATGTCAGAGAATTGAACGTCGAGATGATCGTCGACACGGCGATCGTCATGGCGAACTGCCGAAAGAACGCCCCCGTGATGCCGCCGATGAACGCGCACGGAATGAACACCGCGCTCAGCACGAGCCCGACCGCGATCACCGGCCCCGAAACCTGGTCCATCGCCTTGAACGCCGCGGCGCGCGGAGAGAGCCCAAGCTCGATATGGTGTTCGACCGCTTCGACCACGACGATGGCGTCATCGACGACGATGCCGATCGCGAGCACGAGCCCGAAGAGGGTCAGATTGTTGAGGCTGAAACCGAAGGCCGCCATGACGGCGAAAGTGCCGATGATCGCGACGGGGACTGTCACCAGCGGAATGAGCGCCGAGCGCCAGTTCTGCAAGAACAAGAGCACGACGAACGCCACGAGCACGATCGCCTCTTGCAGCGTGCGCACGACTTCCATGATCGATTCGTAGGTGAAAGGCGTGGTGTCGTAGCCGACTCGATATACGAGATCTTCGGGGAACATCTCCTTCAGCTCTTCCATTTTCTCGAGGACGAGCCGGGCGACGTCGAGAGCGTTGGCGTCGGGCGCCTGGAAGATGGCGAGGCCGATGCACGGCTGGCCATTGAGGCGGTTGCTGATGTTCTGCGCCCGCGGCCCCAGGGCGACGCGGGCGACATCTTTGAGTTTGACGATCCGGCCATCCGGCGTCGCCTTGACGACGATCTCTTCATATTCCTCCGCATCGCGCAGCCGGCCGAGAACCTGCACCGGATATTGATGAATCTGCCCCTCCGAAGTCGGCGCCTGACCGATCTGACCGGACGCCACGGGGATGTTGTGCTCGCGCACCGCCCGCAACACATCCCCCGCGGTCAGCTTGCGATAGGCGATCTTTTCCGGATCGAGCCAGATGCGCATGCTGTAGTCGCGCTGGCCGAAGACGAAGCAATCGCTGATGCCGGGAATGCGGGCGATCTCGTCGCGCACCTGTATGACGGCATAATTGCTTAAGTACGTTTGGTCGTACCGCCCGTTCGGCGAAATGAGCTGCACCACCATGAGAATGTCGGGCGATCGCTTCTTCGTGGTGACGCCGGTCTGCTTCACCACTTCCGGCAGCGACGGCAGAGCCAGGTTCACCCGGTTCTGCACCAGCACCTGGGCCATGTTGAGATCGACGCCGGTTTTGAACGTGACGGAGAGGTTGTAAACGCCGTCGTTGGTGCATTGCGACGACATGTACAGCATGTCTTCGACGCCGTTGACTTGCTGCTCGATCGGCGTCGCCACCGCTTCGGAAACGACCTGAGCGCTCGCCCCCGGATACGTGCAATCGACCGACACCACCGGCGGCGAAATCGACGGAAACTGCGCCAGCGGCAGCCAGAACACCGCAATCCCGCCCGCGAGCGTGATCGCGATCGACAGCACGGACGCGAAGATCGGCCGATTGATGAAAAAATGCGAGAACACGAAGGCCTCCCGACCGTGGTCTGGACGAAAAACGCAATCGTTAGCGCACGCTCACCGGCGTCTCGCGAACCGCCTTCGCCGGTTCGATCTTCTCTTCGCGAGGCTCGACTTTCATCATGGGCCGCACGCGCTGCAAACCGCTCACGACGATGCGCTCTCCCGCGGCCAACCCCTCTTCGACGACGCGCCAGCCTTTTTCCAAAGACCCCGTGCGGATCTTGCGATATTCGATTTCGTTCTTGTCGTTGACGACGTAGACGAACTTCTGCCCCTGATCGGCGCCGACGCCCTGCTCGGGGACGTGCACCGCCGAACGCGATTCGCCCACTTGCAAGCGCACACGCACGAACATGCCTGGCGCGAACAGCCCGCTCTTGTTGTCGAACACGCCGCGGAGGCGCTGGGTGCCCGTCGATTGATCGACGGCATTGTCTTCGAAATCGATCACGCCGCGATGGGGGAATCCTTCTTCATCCGCCAGGGCCATGCCGACGCGGACATGGCCGGCGGAATTCGAGCCGTTCCCCTCGCTCGTTCGGCGACGCAACGCCAGCAACGTTCGTTCGTCGACGTCGAAATAGGCGTAGACGGGATCTTGCGTCACGACTGTGGTGAGAATGGTGTTGTCGGCCTTGATGAGATTGCCCTCATCGAGCATCGACCGCCCGGCCCGGCCATCGATGGGGGAGAGGACCTTGGTGTAATCGTAATGGAGTTGCGCGGTCTTGCGATTGGCCGCCGCCACGCCCACAGCCGCCTTCGCTTCTTCGGTGTCGCCCATCACCTTTTCGAATTCTTCCTTGCTGATCGACCGCGAACGCACGAGATCCTGGGCCCGCTGCAAATCGCCTTGTAAACGGTTCGCCCGGGCTTGCGATTGCACGACCTCAGCT
>JBAXFO010000192.1:0-7867 GCA_037139885.1 Planctomycetota bacterium | reverse complement strand
CTCGCCGCCGGCGCCGTCCGCGGGAAATTCCCGAGTCGGCCGAAGGTCCACGCCGGTGAGATCGTGAATCGTGCGATCGTATTCGAAGTTGCTGAGTCGGCGCAGCGGCACTCGCCCTGGGTCGCCGGATTGCGCTCGCGCTTCCGTATCGAGCATGGTGCGCACCCAGGCCAGAATCACTTTGCGTTCTTGGACGGTGGGTTGCGGTTTTTCCTTCGGCGGCATTTCGCCAACATCGACCTGCTCGATCAAATGCTGCCAGGGCCGAACGTCTTTCCGAATCGCGTCCAGCGACGAAAACCGTTCCAGGTCGAGATCGCCCTTGTGCGATTTGGCGTCATGGCAGGAGAAGCAATACGTCTTGAGCAGCGGCCGCACTTGCTTCGCGTAGTCCTCGGCCAGGCTGTTTGGAGGAGGCTGACCCGTCGATGGCGCGACGGCGGCAAGCAGGCACGCGATCAACGCCGCGCCGCCGCCAGCGCAATAGACCGATGAACGCCCAGGACGGAGAGGTGTCAAGGGAAGCCTCATTTCAATTCCAGATTTTGCACGCCAATCCGTTGGCTCGTTTTATCAGCGCCAGCGGATCAACAGATCGCGCGATGGCTCTCCAGATGCTTGTGCAGCGACTCGCAGGCCCGCTTCAGATCGCCGTCGCGGAGTGCGTCGAGAATCTGTCGGTGCTGCTTCGTTCCCTTGTCCCAATCGCCCTGGCTCAGGCTGCGACGGAATCGATCGAAGAAGATCGTCAGCATATCGTGAAATGCCAGCAGAGGCTCGATGCCGCTGGCGTCCAATAATGCGCGATGGAAGGCGACATCGGCGGCAATCCGTTCGTCGAGGTTGCCCTTGGGGCGAATCCTGTCGGCCAGTTCCGTCAACCTCGGGTAAATTGTGGAATCGTTCTCCATTCGCATCATGAGATGCGACAGGATTCCCGTCTCGATGACGATGCGTGAATCGAGCAACTGCGCCGTCGGGAAATCGCTGATCGCAAAGTGAAAGCCGAGATACTCGCTGACGCGCTTCATATTGACGCGGCCAACCTCCAGCCCGCGCCGCGGCGCCGCGTTGATGATGCCCAGGAAGCCGAGAGCACGGGTTGCATCGCGGGTGGTCACCCGACTCACGCCGAAGCGATCGGAGAGTTGCTGCTCGGTCGGCAAGCGATCGCCGGGCTTGAGCTTGTTGTCGATGATGTGCTGCTTGATCCGCTCGGCAACGACTTCGCCAAGTGATTGCCGTTCAACGACGTCCGACATGAACTCCCCCGCGTTCGGGTGAAAAGAGACGCGAACGCCCTCATACTTGAATATTATAATACAAATAGAATTTGCGTTGTCAAGCAATTCGACTTCGTCCGCACGCAGGGGGGTCGCCGATAAGTGAGATAATCATACAATTCGTCGAACCAACCGTGGATTCTTGGAGCAGGTCTATGCGGATCGTTCGTTATCTCGACGTACAAGGGCGGACTCAATGGGGAGCGCAGCAAGCCGATGGCGGCGTGACTCGCGTCGACGGAGACATCTTCGGCGCCTTCGCCGACAGTGGCGCGCAGGCGCAGATCTCCAAATTGTTGGCCCCAATCGTCCCGGGCAACATCCTTTGCATCGGCCTCAACTACCGCCGTCACGCGGAAGAAGGCAAGCAAGCGATTCCGAAGTTTCCCGTACTCTTTTTCAAGAACTCGGCGGCCCTCCAAAACCCGGGCGATCCGATTGTCTTGCCGCGTGTCTCGAACAGCGGCAAGGTCGATTACGAATGCGAACTCGCGGTCGTCATCGGCAAAGCGTGCAAGAACGTTCGCAAGAGCGACGCCCTCGACTACGTCCTCGGGTACACGTGCGCCAACGACGTTAGCGCTCGCGATTGGCAGATCGAATGGGGCGGCGGTCAATGGTGCCGCGGCAAATCCTTCGATACGTTTTGTCCGCTGGGCCCGTGCCTGGTCACTCGCGACGAAATCCCCAACCCAAACGCTCTCGCCATCAAGACGACGCTCAACGGCCGGGTCATGCAGGAATGGAACACGGACGACATGATCTTCGACGTTCCAACGCTCATCGAGTTCCTCAGCGGCAGCATGACGCTTTTGCCAGGAACGGTCATCTTGACGGGCACGCCGCACGGCGTCGGCGCCGCGCGCCAGCCTGCCGTCTTCCTGCAACCGGGCGATTCCGTCTCCATCGAAATCGAAAAGATTGGCTCGCTCACCAACCCGGTGATCGCCGAAGCCGTGCCGAGCTGATGCCGTCGCGTTTTTGGTCCTCTCCCCAGAAGCGAAGGTGATGAATGTCGGAGAACGCTAACAGCGCGTCGAATTCAACCGCCGCGCCGAACGAGGAGGCCGTCTTCCGCAAAATCTCGTTGCGGCTGCTGCCGTTTCTCTTCCTTCTCTACGTCGTCAACCTGATCGATCGAACGAACATCGGCATCGCACGCTTGCAGATGGTCGATGAGCAGAATCTCCTCGGCGAGGAAGCCTATGCGCTCGGAGCCGGCATCTTCTACGTCGGCTATCTTCTCTTCGAGGTGCCGAGCAACCTCATCCTGCTGAGAATGGGCGCGCGCGCCTGGATCGCACGTATTCTGGTGAGTTGGGGCCTGATCTCGGCGGCGATGATGTTTGTGACGGGACCGTGGAGTTTCGCAGGCCTGCGATTCCTGCTCGGCGTCGCCGAGGCGGGCTTCTTTCCCGGAATCATTTACTATTTGAGCGACTGGTTCCCCGCTCGGGTGCGAGCGCGGGCCGTCGCCAATTTCATGGTCGGCGGCGTCGTCGCTACGATGGTCGGCAATCCGCTCTCGGGTTTGATTCTGCAATCGATGGATCAGGTCGGCGGAATGTCGGGTTGGCAATGGGTCTTCTTGCTCGAAGGAATGCCCGCTGTCGTTCTGGGCTTCGTCACGCTGGCCTATCTCACCGACCGCCCCAGCCAGGCCCGCTGGCTGGCTCCCCACGAACGCGATTGGCTCGAAGAGCAACTTGCCGATGAGCGAAAGCAAATGCCGCTCGACCACTCCCATTCGTTCCGCGCGGCGATCGTCGACGTTCGCGTCTGGTTATTGATCGCCGTCTACTTCACGGTCGCCATGGGGGACAACAGTTACGGATTCTACATTCCGACGTTCTTGAAAAGTCAGTTCCCCAGTTGGAAACCCTTTGAGATTGGCTTGCTCGCCGCGGTCCCGAGCGCGGTCGCCATGGTGGCGATGATTCTCGTCGGCAGAAGTTCCGACCGTCGGGGTGAGCGGCGCTGGCACGTTGCCGGCTCGGCGTTTGTTGCGGCCTTCGGCTGGCTGATGATCGCTGTGGCCGCATCCGAATCCTTCGGAATTCCCGGCCTCGATTCGCGTTGGCTCTTCGTCGTTGGCGTGACGGTAACGCTCGCCGGCATGAAATCCATGCTGCCGACATTTTGGACGCTTCCGCCGACATTTCTGACCGGCGCCGCAGCCGCCGGCGGAATTGCCCTGATCAATTCGGTCGCCAACCTCGGCGGCTTGTTCGGACCGAACATGATCGGCCGCGTCAAAACTGTCACGAACAGCTTCACCATCGGTTATTTGGTCCTGGCGGCGGCTCTTTTTCTTGGCGGTCTCCTGGTCCTGAAGGTCGCTCGCCGCAATCATCACACCGAACCATGACGAGCTAAAGAACCATCGCTCTTCAGCCGAAGGCGCATCGGCTACTCGCTTGTCGCGGAGACTGTAAGCTCGGCGTTGGATCGTGCGGATTTTGTTGTTGAAGCCCTCGACGAAGCCGAGGGCGATTTTGTTGTCGGGGTGTTAATAGACGGTTAACTACCTGGTCGCAAAAGATCGTTCGCCTGCGTTGCAATGCCTCAAAGCCCCTCCCTTCGCAAGCATTCAATCGAATCCGACGCTGCGAAAGAGAATCTGGCCATCAACGCGAATCTCCACATCCCGCAGATATTTTTGCAGGGCCGGCAAATCGGGTTCGACACCCAGGCCTGGCGCGTCGGGGATGTGGATGCAGCCGTTTGCATCGGGAACGATTTGCGTCGTCGTGAACTCTCGCCCCAATGCCGAGGGCTCGAACGGGTATTCGCAGAGGTCGTCGTTGGCCGAACCCGCGAACGGTTGCAGCGAGGCGGAGAGCGCCAAGGGGGTGGTGAAGGTATGGTTGACAAACCGGACGTTTTTTGAGGCGGCGTAATCGGCCACGGCTTTGGCCGTCGTGATGCCGCCGATGCGCCCGGTGTCGATCTGCACGTAACCGAGCGCGGCGAAGTCGATCATGTTTTTTGCTTGATGAAAATTGTGACACCCTTCGCCGCCCGCCATCTTCACCGTACCTGCCCGGCTCGCCAACTGAGAATAGGCGGTCAATGCCCCGGAGACGAACGGCTCTTCCAGCCAGGTGACTCGACAAGAATTGAGAATTGGCAGACACGCCTCGGCTCGGGCGACATCGTCGTACCACACCGTACCGGCGTCGACGAGCAATAAGCTCTCGTCGCCAAGACCCGCGCGAGCCGCCCGGACTTGCTCCGCATCCGCGGCGGGAGTGCCGAGGCCAAACGGCCCCCAACCGAACTTGACGGCTCGATACCCCGCTGTTGTCGCTCTTTTCGCCTTTTCGTAGGTCGAGGCGGGATCATCGCCAAAGAGTTGCGAGGCATAGGCGATCTTAGGATAAACCCGTTCGAACCCGAGCATGCGAAACACCGGCTGGCCGGTTCGCTTGCCGAGCAAATCCCAGAGCGCGATATCGATGCCGGAGAGGGTATGATCGGCCTGAAGCAGGTCGAGGCTGTTGGCGCGGACTTGTCGATTGATTCGCGCGATGTCGTCGACGGTTTCCAGCGTTTGTCCCAGCACGGAACTGCTCACGGGCTTGCAGGCGCTGTGAGACATGGGACAGTTCCAACTGGCGATCGACACGAGAGGCGCCGCTTCGCATTCGCCCCAGCCCACGTAGGGACCAGCCTGAACGCGAACGAGCAACGCATCTTGGCTGCCGTCGCCGATATCGAGCACCTTGGGGATGGAGAGATAGAAGAAATCGACCGCTTCGATCTTCATGGATGATCCTCGCCAGAAGCGTCGCTGGACTGAGCCGCGACATCGATCCAGAACCACGGCAACGCCCCGAGCAAGCAAATCGGCGCGGCCAACGCGAGCCCCGCTTGCCAACCGAAGTAATGGCTGAACAAGGGAGTGATGATCGGGGCCAGCAAGCCGCCGCCGTTGCCCCCCGTGTTCATGATTGCCGCCGCTTTGCCTGCCTGTCGGCCGCCGATTTCGATCGCGCTCGTCCAGAAGGGGGCTTCGGTGGCGCCGATGGCCGCCATCGCAATCATAAAGCAAAGCACGGACACGATCGGTTCCTCGAACAACACTCCAAGTCCCAGCCCCAGGGAGCAAGCCGCCATTCCCAGGACCGGCACAATCGCTATGCCGACACGTCGGCCGAACCGACCGATGGACCTGTCGCAAAGCCAGCCGCCGACAACGATGCCGACGCCCATCGCAAGCGTAAGCAGAGTGCCGTACAGTCGGCCGGTCGTCTTGCCGAGATCCAGCACGGTTTCAAAGTAATACTGGATCCAGTAGAAAAACAGGTATTCGACGTAGCTGACCGTCGCATAACTGAATGTCAACGCGAACAAACCGATCTTCACCGCCGCGGACCACGATGCCTTTTCTTTCGGCAGAGCGGCGAAGGAAACGCTGCCTTTCTCAATCACTTCCCGTTCTGCTTGATTGACACCCCGGTGCTGCCCGGGTGAACTGGCGGAGTAACTGGTCCAGACCAGCGCCAACAGCGATGTGGCGACTCCCGCGGTTACGAAAGCTCCAATCCAACCTAAGTAATCACTCATGATCCCAAACGCAAAATACGTGGCGGAGATGCCGAAGCACGCGGCGCCGACGACCATGCCGTTCGCCGTTGACCGGGCGGCGACCGGCGTCCACACCCGAACGGCCAAGGCAGCGCCCGGATGCACGGGAGCGGTGACCGCCCCAAACAGCCCGCGAACGACCAGCAGAGCGGCGATCAGCATGCCGCCAGTCGTGAAGAACAAACCGGTAAGTCCGGTGAACGCGACTAAAATCGCCGAGCCAAAGCCAACCACGATCAATGCGACGCGTGCTCCGAAGCGATCGATGAACCAGCCTCCGGGAATCATGCAAATCGTGTAAACGATCAAATGGCTGGAGTAGACGAAACCCATCGTTGTTTCGTCGATCCGGTAGCGAGGCATGATTTGTTCCGTGCCGGCCACCGACATACTGATGCGATTGAAGTGACAGAGCGCGATGTACGCCATGAGCAAGGCGACGATTCGCCAGCGCACTCGTGTCGGTTTGCTCACCTCGGCGTCGACGGGAATGCCGTTCATGAAAAATCCTTTGCGGCGATTGGCTAGGCAGCTTTCCGCCGTTACTCGACGATCGCCCGAATCACTTCCCCCTCGCACAGCGTTTGCCGGCGACCGAGGCGATCAGGGAGTTGCGTGTCGAGGGGGATGCCGAGACAGTGGTAAACGGTGGCGGCGAGGTTTGCAGGACGAGTCGGATTTAACGTAGGGTAGGCGGCATAGCGGTCGCTGGAGCCATGGACGACTCCCCCCTTGATGCCGCCGCCGGCCAGAACCGTCGTGAAAACGCCGCCCCAGTGGTCGCGGCCGTCTTCGCCGGCGCCCGCGCCGCCGGGGACGCTTTGGCCGACGCGCGGCGTGCGTCCCATTTCTCCCGTCCAGACGACCAGCGTTTCGTCGAGCATGCCGCGATCGCTGAGGTCGTCGAGCAGAGCCGAGAATGCCTGATCCGTCACGGGGCAAAGACGGGTTCGCAAGTCGATGAAATTGCGGCGATGCGTGTCCCAGTAGACGCTGACGTTCGTGATGCCGTCGTTGGGCCAGAAGACTGTGACCGTGGGGACGCCCGCCTCGACGAGGCGCCGGGCCTGGAGCACGCTCTGGCCGTGCATGTTCATGCCGTAGCGTTCGCGAACGGAACGAGGCTCCGCGCTCAGATCGAACGCTCGCGTCACCTGCGGTGACGCGAGCAAGGAGAATGCCCGTTCATAATGATTCGACATCGCGGCAACTTCGGCCTGCCGTTCGAGGCTCTGCGTCTGTTGTGCGAGCGAAGAGAGGAGCCGGCGGCGACTATCGGCCCGGAGCATCGGCACGTCGGCACGGAGATCGAACTCGCCCACGCGGTAGTCGGTTGAACTCGCGTCCGCGTCGATCCGCATCGGGTTGTAGATCGGCCCCAGCCAGCCCGCGCCCTGGCCGTGCGACTGCTCGACGAAACGAGGCGCTCCGTCCGGCACCACCGGCATCATGGAGACGTAAGGGGGCAGCATACCTCGACCGCGGCCGAGCGATGCCTGGACCGCCCCATAATTCGGCCAGTCCTCCGCCAGGGGAGCGCCGCGGTTCGGCCGATCGTGTCCGGTCAAAAGGAAGTGCGTCGCGGACGTGTGATCGACATCGTTGTGGGTCATCGAGCGAATGACGGCGAGGCGATCCGCCCGCGCCGCCAGACGCGGCAAATGCTCGCAGACGCGCAGGCCGGGAACGCGAGTCGGAATCGTCGAGAATTCGCCTCGGTACTCTTGCGGGGCGTCGGGCTTGGGATCCCAGGTATCCTGGTGCGCCGGACCGCCCCACATGAACAGGACGATACATGCCTTCGCGCGGCCCGTCGAACGGTCAGGCGTCGCGCACGCGCGTCCTTCTAGAAGCCGAGGGAGCGTGAGCCCCACAAGCGGCAAAGTGCCGACTCGCAATACATCGCGGCGATTCACCGAAACCTCCTCAAAACATCGTCCGAAACAGACTCCCCGCTTCAGGCGTCCGTCTGCCGCTGAGCGTCCGTTTTAATC
>JBAXFO010000191.1:0-7905 GCA_037139885.1 Planctomycetota bacterium | reverse complement strand
TTGGCGATCTTGGCGTCTTGGCGGTAAATTTTGAATTTATAAAAGGCGTACCGTCAGCCCTCTCCTACGGAGAGCCGCGAACAAAACTGCTTTCCCATCTCTCCTCGTCCGCCCAGTCGGCACGACCGTTACCAACAGAATCTTCGTCATAGCCGGAAAATCTGGATTTCCCGGCACGATTCGGACGATCAATAAAGTTAGGCACGCGTTCCCGTCCGGAACGCGGTACGAATTGTCTTTCTCGCCGGAGGTGAGGAGGCAAGCCTGTAACAACCGTCAGGGCTTCACGGACACGGCACTGCGAGGCGGGCTGCACACCCCTCCTCGATCTCATCTGGAAGAAGGGAAACAATGCACCGTACCATGTCAATTCTGCGCAAGCTGAGCTGGAGCGTTTTCGCCGGCTTGGCGCTGCACACGGCGGCCCCAAGCGGGTTCGCTCAGGCCGACGCCTTCTTACAACCCAATAAAGACGCACCGCCTCCCGCGATTCAAGGCGGCGGCGTGGTCGTGCCCATCGAGGGCAAAGATGGCGGCAAAATCATCGTCTCCGTCATCAACCTGACTAAAACCGTCGGCATGACCCGCGCCCCCGGCGCGACGGAAGACCCGATCATCGAAAAGGTGCAAAACGAAAACCCGCGCGTCATTCGCGTGCAAAGCATCTTCAACGATCCCCGCCATGTCCTCATCACAGGCCTCACCGCCGGCACCTCCAAAGTCACCTTCACCGGCTACACCGACGCCGCTATGAAGGACCGCCACGATGAAGTCTTCGAGGTGCGCGTCGTTTCCGACGACGCTCTCATGCGCGAACAATTGCGCAAGGATTTCCTCGCCCTGGTCAAAAAGACGGTGCCGACGGCGAACATCGACGCCACGGTCGTGTTCAGCACCACCGCCGGGCCGGTCACCATCTCGACCACCAGCGCCAACAACGCCCCCGATTCGGTCAACCGCACGGGCGTCTCGCAAGACCGCATGGTCGTGTTCCTCACCGGCAACGTGCTCACCGCCGAAAACGTCAACGGCATTCTCGAATCGGCCCGAGCCATGTTCGGCACCACCGCCAACATCGTCAATCAAATGACCATCGGCGGCGTCCAACAAGTCGAAGTCGACTGCACCATCTGCTCGGTCAAACGCACGAAACTCCGCCAGATGTCGTTCAGCTGGTCGATCAATCGTCCCGACTTTTTCCTGAGCAGCATTCTGCCCGGGTCGTCGGGCAGCTTCACCAATTCCGTGGTCTCCGGCATCTCCGGCATCCCAGCCGTGACCGCGAACCAGGTGAACAGCGGCGGCAACGTCATCTTCGGTTCGGTCAATAATTCCGGCGCCTTCTTCGGCTTCCTCCAAGCCCTGCGGCAAGACAACCTGGCGAAATTCCAGGCGGAACCCAAGGTCGTCACGCTGTCGGGTCGCCCGGCTCAGTTCCTGAGCGGCGGCACCGTGCCCACGATCTCAACATCGCTCGCCGGCTCGACCGTGACGCAAGTTCCCTTCGGAACGACCATCACCGTCCTCCCCATCGTCCTGGGGAACGGCAAGATTCACCTGGAAGTCGCGCCGCAGATCAGCACCCCTGATCCGACCTTGTCGGTCACCTCGGCCGGCAACAATGCTCCGGGCTTCCGCAGCCAGGGAGCGCAAGTCGCCGTTCAGCTCGAAGACGGCCAAACCATCGCCATCGGCGGTCTTATCAGCCACAAGAACGAAGGCACCATCGTCAAGGTTCCCGTTCTGGGCGATATCCCCTTCGTGGGCGCGGCGTTCCGTTCGGTCCGCTACAACGAAGAAGAAGAAGAGCTCATCATCCTCGTCACGCCGCGTCTCATCGACCCGATGGGTTGCAATCAGCTCCCGGATCGCCTGCCGACGCGTCTGACGCGCAGCCCCGACGACTTCGAACTTTACCTCGAAGGCCTGCTGGAGCTTCCCCGCGGCCAACGTCAAATCTGCGGCCCCAACGGTTGCTACCAGGCTCCGCACAACCTCGGCCCGACCGCGGGCGCCTTCCCCTGCGGCGATCAAGGAAGCTGCGGCCCCACCGGCGGCTACCGTGGCCACAGCGGCGCGGCATGCGGTCCGAACGGCTGCCGTACCCCGAACGGCCCGGCGTGTGCCTCCGGCGCCTGCTCGGCCAACGGCGCTCCCCTCGGCGTGACGCCGCGGACGGCCATGCCGATGCCCTCGAGCTTGCCTTTCACGGCCGAACAGTCGCGAACGATGGCTGATCCGAACGTCAGCTACGCTCCGCCGGAAACGCCGCCGAGCTATGTCGCCCCGGCCGGCTACAGTCCCGTTCCCCAGGACGCCCCGGTCGCCGGACCGGCTCTGCGTCTGCCGGCCGGATCTCCGGAATAATCCGCACGCGGAACGTCTTCTTCGTACAAGAGGTCGAGAGCCCATCCAGAGGGTTCTCGACCTTTTTTTGCGCGTTCGCGGCTCTCCGCAGGAGAGCGCTGCCCGAACGCCGCATCGAAAATGGCGTCCTGTCAGCGCTCTCGGGCGGAGAGCCGCGACTAAAAACCTGCGATTTCATAGCGCGATTTTGCCGAATCCGCCCACCCACGAGACCGGAATCGACGTTTTTTCCGAATTCAGACCTGACGGCGGGTGCCTGATGAGCGATAATGTAATATGCTTTGATCGCGCGAAAGCGTGAAACCGCTGCCGCGTGAACTTTCGGTGGTGCTCTTTTATGGACGTGCAACGTATCGCGATCGTCGACCCCTCCGACGCTACCCGCGAACCACTGCGCAATTTGCTTCTGGGCATCGAATCCGTTTGGCTCGAAGCCGAGTGCTCCCGCTACGAGTTTTTCATCGACGTCGCCCGGCAATCGGTCCCCGATCTCGTCGTGATCGCGCTCGACGCCGACCACTCCAAAGCTTTGCAGCTGATCCAGCAACTCACGATGGAATTCGTGGGCTTGCCCATCCTGGCCGTGTCGTCCCGGGGCGATGGCCAATCGATTTTGCAAGCGCTGCGTGCGGGAGCCAAGGAATTTCTCACCGCTCCCGTCGTTCTGGAAGAATTGTTGCTCGCCCTGAATCGGCTCCGCAGTTCGCGGCTGTCGGTCTCCGCGGACGGCACCGTCGTTTCCTCCGGCAGCGGTCCACGCGCGGAGTCCGTCGTCATCTCCGTCATCGGCTCACGCGGCGGCGTCGGCTCGACGGGTCTGGCCGTCAATCTGGCCTGTAATCTCGCTCAGGATCAAAATAACTCCGTCGCCCTGGTCGACCTCGATCTGGCGCTGGGCGATGCCGATGTCGCTCTCGATCTTATTCCCGATTACACGCTGGCCGATGTCGCCCTCAACATCGAACGCCTCGACATGACCTTCCTCAAGCGTTCGCTCTGCAAGCACGACACCGGCCTTTCCGTACTGCCTCACCCGGTGCAACTGGAAGACATTTCGCTCATCCATGAAGAACATCTGGGGCGGCTCATCGGTCTTTTGCGAGCGAGCTATACGCATCTCGTCTTCGATCTGAGCAAGCGTTTCACGCCGACCGACATGACCGCCATGCGTATGAGCGACAGCATTCTTTTGGTCGCCCAGCTGGAGCTAACCAGCTTGCGCAACGTCGTCCGGATGTTGCATACGCTCTCGCAAGACGGCGATTTGGCCGACAAGGTGAAAGTGATCATGAACCGCGTCGGCTCCGACGACGGCGGCGAAATCACGCTCGCCAAAGCCGAGGAAACGATCGGCCGCCCCGTCTATTGGCAGATCCCCAACGATTTCAAGGCCATGGTCGGCTCGCGCAATGCCGGCGTCCCCCTCCTCACGCACGCCCCCAAGAGCAAAGCCCAAGCCGCCATCATGGGCCTGGCGAACGCTCTCTCCGGCAAATCCGCTCCCGAAGCCCCAAAGAAAGAACGCCGCAGCTTCTTTTCGTTCAAATAGACGTGTTTGAGCGGAGATGGAAGGTTTCAGGAGCCATGTAAAACGTCTTTGTCTTCGAACAGTTGCGACAATCTCTCGAAATTCTCGTCATGAAGACCCGCGACGCCTTCGGTCCGATGCACAAGTCGACCGTGCTTCGGAAAGTTTGTTCGTCGGATCTTCAATGACATCAAAACCCAAATCTTGAATCTTCGCTACGTCTGCGGTTCCGACAATTCAGGCTAACTTGCGAATCGTCGAACGGGCGCCAAAGACCCGAATGATGTCGTCGGCGGCTACGGACGGCCGTCCCGGAAAAGCGACGCGGAACCCCGGACTCTGGGTTGACACGCTTGCCGTTTTCGATCTATAAACATGGCTCGATGAATTGGCGTCGTGAGGGATCTAGCTCGACGTGTTCGAGCAGATACGGCATCAGCTCGGTTGTGTCAAGGCCAGGCGGCGGGAGCGAGGATCGCTCCACAAGTACGCCCACAAGGAGGTCGGCAGATGGCGAGCAGCGATTTTCATTTCGTGATGATTTCGGCGATGTACGAGAACGGCGGCAACACCACGCAGCGCCTTCTCGATGGCCATCCCGAACTTTTTAGTTATCCCTTCGAGTCGCAGCCGGGCACGAAATATGTGCTCGATCATTTCACCAGCATGTTTCCCGTCAAGTATCGTTGGCCCGTTTTCCCGCTGTCGGCGGAGGTCGAGCAGGATTACGAAACGATCATCGACGAGGAATGCAAGGTCCGCATCAAGACGCCGCAATCGAGCAAATTCCGCGATTATCCCATGCAGCTCGACGACAAGGAACGCAAGGCGGCGTTCGTGCGGCACATGCAGGGCAAGCCGCGGACGCGGGCGAATCTCGTCGCGGCGTTCTTTCGAGCGTCGGCGGAGGCGTGGAAGGACGCGAAGCGTTCGGGCCGGGAATGGGTGCATGTCGGCTATAGCCCGATCATCGGCGTCGATGCGGACAAGATCGTGAACGATCTCGATCACGGGCATGTGTTGCACATCGTGCGCAATCCCTGGTCGGCGTATGCGGACACCAAGAAGCGGGCGCTGCCGCTGAGCCTGGCGCATTACATCACGGGCTGGTGCATCAATCAGCAGGCGGCGCTGACCTACAGCGAAATGCACCCGGACCGCGTCCATTTGTTGCGGTTCGAAGACATCGTCGTCGATCCCGTGCGCGTGCTGGGCGATTTCCTCGGCAAGCTGGGCGTGCAGCCGAATCCCTCGCTGGCCAAGGCGACCTGGAACGGCAACGCTCTCAATCAAGTTTATCCCTGGGGAACCATTCGTACGCCCACCACCGAGGCGAACCAGGCGACCGCGGCCGAGCTGTCGCGCGAAGAACGCAACGAGATTTACTGCCGCACGCGCCCTCTGCTGAGTTCGCTCGGCTACGAATCGTTTTGGGATCATGCACGGAGGGCGGCATGAACTCCATCGGCGAACGCGTGCTGATCACCGGGGGCGCGGGCTTTGTCGGAGCGTGCGCCGTTCGCGAGCTCGTGCGCCGTGGCCATGCGGTGAGCGTGCTGCTGCGGGATCCGGATAAGGCCTGGCGGTTAACCGATGTGCTCGATGCGTGCCGGGTTCACGAGGGCGATCTGCGCGATCGGTCGGCGGTGCGGTCGTGTTTGCACGCAGCCCGGCCCGACGTGGTGTTGCACCTGGCGACGTACGGCGCTTACGAACAACAAGCCGACGCCGATGCGATTCTCGACACCAACATCTTCGGCACGCAGCATTTGCTCGCCGCCGCCGCCGAAGCGAAGACTTCGCTGTTCGTGCAAACCGGGAGTTCTTCGGAGTACGGCTTCAAATCGCAAACCATGCACGAGAGCGACCGGCTCGAACCGAACAGCGTCTACGCCGTGGCCAAGGCGGCGCAGACGCATCTGGGGCAGCTTCATTCGCGACGCGGGGCCATGCCCGTCGTGAGCTTGCGGCTCTTCTCGGTTTTTGGTCCGCTCGAAGAACCGACCCGCCTCATCCCCTCGCTGCTGCGAAACGCCCGCGCCCAGGCGCCGCTCCATCTGGCGGCTCCGGAGACGGCTCGCGATTTCGTATTCATCGACGATGTGCTCGATGCGTTGCTCGATTTCGCGAAGCTGCGCGACGCGGGCGGCGAAGTCATCAATATCGGCTCGGGCCGTGAGACAAAATTGCGGGAGGTCGTCGCCGAGGTGCAGCGGCTTTTCCCGGGGCGGTCGGAGGTTCGTTGGGGCGCGTTCCCGGCTCGGCATTGGGATACGGCCCACTGGTCGGGAGATGTCAGTAAAGCACAACGCCTGCTCGGTTGGACGCCGCGGCACACGCTGGCGCAAGGTCTCGCGAAGATGGCCGAATGGATGCGGATCACCGGAGACGATCATGGCAGTAGTGTCCTGCGAACCGCTGGTTGAGCTGCGGACGATGTCGCGCAATGTCCGCCGCTGGATCCTGGAACAGTCGTTCAAGGCGGGCGTGGGGCACATCGGTTCGTCGCTTTCCGTGGCGGAGATTTTGACGGTCCTTTGGGGCAAGACGATGTTTCGGCCCGGCAGCGACGATCCGCGCCGCGACCGCTTCGTGCTTTGCAAGGGCCATGCCGCGCTGGCGATGTACGCCGCCATGCGGGCGGTGGATGTGATCGATGTCGAAAGCTTCGAATCGTTCTGCCAGGATGGCTCGCGGTTTGGGGTGCATCCGGAATTCGGCGTTCCCGGCGTGGAAGTGACGACGGGCTCGCTCGGGCAGGGTTTGTCGGTCGCGTGCGGTTTGGCGCTGGGCATGCGGATGAAACGCTTGCCGGGGCGCGTCTTTGCCGTGCTGAGCGACGCCGAATGCAATGAAGGCCAAGTTTGGGAGGCGGCCCAATTCGCCGCTCAGCATCGCCTCAATCAACTCACCATCGCCATCGATCTGAACGGTATGCAGGCTCTGGGCCGCACGGCGGACATTCTCGACATGAGCGACATGGCGAAGCGCTGGGCCGCGTTCGGCTGGCGGACGGTCGATGTCGATGGCCATGATGTCGCGGCTCTCGCGCAAGCGTTCGCGCCGAGCGCGAACCGCCCGACCGCCGTGATCGCGCGCACGCATCTGGGGCAGGGCGTCAGCTTCATGGAAGATCGGCTCGAATGGCATTACCGCAACCTGAGCCCGGACTTGTTCGCGGCGGCGCTCGCGGAAGTCGAGGAGGCGTCATGAGAAAGGCATTCGTGCAAGCGCTGTGCGAACTGGCGGAGCTCGATGAGCGCGTCATGCTGCTCACCGCCGATCTGGGCTGGTCGGTGTTGGAGCCGTTCGCCGAGCGCTTTCCGGACCGCTTCGTGAATGTCGGCGTCGCCGAGCAAAACATGCTGGGCATCGCGACGGGCCTGGCGCGCGAGGGGTTCGTGCCGTTCGCGTATTCGATCGCCACATTCGCGTCGATGCGTTGCTACGAACAATTTCGCAATGGCCCCGTGCTGCACCATTTGCCGGTGCGCGTGATCGGCACGGGCGGCGGCTTCGCATATGGACACGCCGGGCCGACGCATCATGCGATCGAAGATCTGGCGATCGCGCGGGCGTTGCCGGGAGTGACGACGCTCGCTCCCGCGGATGGGGCGCAAGCGCGCTCGATCGTCTTCGCCTCGGCGACCGTGCCCGGGCCGATCTACATGCGGATCGACAAATCCGAAGCGCCCGACCTGCCGGGACTGCATGGCTCGTTTCGCTTCAACGAACCGATTTTGGTGCGGCCCGGGCGCGATCTGCTCGTCATCAGCGCCGGTTCGATCACGACCGAAGCGCTGGAAGCGGCCGAGCATCTGACATCGTCGGCGCAATCGCCCGCCGTCGCGGTGATGGCCCATCTGAGCTTTCAAGGCAGCCCGGCTCTCGCCGATTTTTTACGACAATTTCCCGAGGTCGTCGTTCTCGAAGAAGGGTCGACGGCCGGCGGGCTGGGTTCGCTGATCGCCGAGACGATCGCCGAATTCGGTCTGCCATGCCGCCTCTTG
>JBAXFO010000190.1:0-7905 GCA_037139885.1 Planctomycetota bacterium | reverse complement strand
CAATAAGGCGGCGGCAACTCGAAAATACGATGGGCAACTCTTACGCGTGACCGGTCAAGTCGAAGACATCGTCACCGACAAACGCGGCACGTTCATGGTGTTTCGCAAAGGCGAAGACGCACGCGGCCACGTCGAATGCTTCTTTAGCGATCCCGAAGTTATCAAAAACATCGCGAAGGATCAAAACTTGATGGTTCTCGGCGAATGCGGCCGCTACAAAAATCACATCGTTATGGGCTTGTGTTCGATCGTTTCAAAATAATCGGCGCGCCGAGTTGCGCGAGGAACCGAGTGGACGCGAGCAACCAACCCGGCCGCTCACGCGGCTCGGCTCGCCGGGCGATCAGCCAATCAAGTCGCGAATGGGTTGCACGCCGGCTTCGACGAGATAGCGCGGCCGAACGTTGAGGTCGTTGAACGTGGCGGCATTGAGGTCGACGCCGAGGTTGTGATACAGCGTCGCAAACACTTCTTGAAATGTGATCGGCCGTTCGCGAGCTTCGCCGCCGAGGCGATCGGTCGAGCCGATCATCTGGCCCGTTCGCATGCCGCCCCCGGCGAGCAGGGCGCACGACACGCGCGGCCAGTGGTCACGGCCGGCGTTGTTGTTGATCGTCGGGTCGTATGGGAATGAGTCTTTACACCAACGAGTTACGGCAGATGCGTGACTCGTTGCCCCAAATGCGGAATCAGAAATTCTGCACGAAGGCGAAGTCGTTCTCACTGGCCTGATGACCGCTTCCGAATCCGCTGCGGCGGTCTTGCGATCCAACGAGAAGATAAACTGTCGCCGAAGTTGAAGAAGCCGTGACACATTTTCCAGAAAAACTTGAAAATCAAACGCGGAATCTTGCCGCTCACGGCTAAGATCAAGTAGGTCCCTCCTCGCGAAAACAAATTGGGGAGTTTCGCTTCCCATTGTTTCTAAACGACTTACGTCAACGACGCCCTCCCGCCGACAGGACTTTTCCATGAAAATCCGACTGACCCTGCCGTCGCTGGCTCTTGCTTTTCTTTTCCCGGCTGGGGCGTTCGCCCAGGGCTCGGGATTCACCAGCGATGTGGTCCCCGTGCTGACGCGTCTCGGATGCAACTCGGGAGGCTGTCACGGCAAAGCGGCTGGGCAGAACGGCTTCAAACTCTCGCTTTTTGGCTTCGAACCGGAGGAGGACTACGATCAGCTCAAGCGCGACGCTCTGGGACGGCGACTCAACCTCACGGATCCGGATCAAAGTTTGCTCTTGTTGAAAGCAACCGGCAGTATGCCGCATGGCGGTGGAGCTTTGACGCACAAGAACTCTCCCTATTACGCGATTCTTCATCGCTGGATTAGCGCGGGGGCGTTATGGAAAGGCGATCAAGACGCGGGTCTGACACGCATCGAGGTTCAGCCAACCACAAATATCATCCAACGCGGCGGTTCACAAAAACTGGCCGTAAAGGCTTATTTCGCTGACGGCGCCGAGCGCGACGTGACCCATCTGGCGCAATTCAAGGCGGATCCGCCCGAGGCGATCAACGTTGACGACACCGGACTCGCGAGCGTCGGACAACAAACGGTCAGCGGTTCCGTCATGGCTCGTTACCAGGACCAGGTGGCGGTGTCGCGCATTGTGGTTCCTCACGGCGCCAAGGCGGCAAACCTTCCGCCGGCCCGCAATTTCATCGACGAGCTGATATCCAAGCAATGGAAGGCCATCGGTTTGCCGCCATCGCCACTGTGCGACGATGCGACTTTTCTCAGACGCGTTACGATTGACATCGCGGGGCGAACCCCAGCGCCGGAAGAAGTGGAAGCGTTTGCAAAAGATAAGGCGGAAGATCGCCACGAGAAACTCGTCGATCGGCTGCTGGCGAGCGAAGACTACGCCTATTACTTCGCGAACAAGTGGGCGGCGGTGCTGCGCAATCGCCGAAATAACTCCAACGAAGATGCAAAGGGGACGACTCTTTTTCACAAATGGATCGTGAAGAGCCTACAGGAG
Organism: Planctomycetota bacterium; assembly: GCA_037139885.1. Lineage (GTDB taxonomy): Bacteria > Planctomycetota > Planctomycetia > Gemmatales > Gemmataceae > JAIEPT01. The sequence goes on along the minus strand of JBAXFO010000190.1, from coordinate 5,920 downwards.
AACGTCCCCTTCAACACGTTTGTCCGCGAAATCCTGACGGCGACGGGCGAGGAAGGGGAGACGCCGCAAGTGGTCTGGTACCGCGAGTTGCGCGAATCCAGCGGGTTGGCGGAAGACACCGCGCAACTCTTCCTCGGGCAACGGGTGCAATGTGCCAAGTGCCACCACCACCCCACGGAGCGCTGGAGTCAACGCGATTACTGGTCGCTGACAGCGTTTTTCGCGCAAACCGACGTGCAACTGCCCAATCAAAAATCGAACAGAGGGATGCCGAAAGCTCCGAAACGGCCGACGGTGGTCTTGAAAGCCGAAGCGGACCAGATCACTCATCCGCGCACGGGCGAAACGCTGGCTCCGGCAGGGCTCGGAGCCAAGGCGCTCACGACGGCCGAGGAAGGTGATTCGCGTGCTGCTCTGGCGGACTGGATCACCGACCCGAAGAACCCGTATTTTGCTCGGACCCTGGTGAACCGCTACTGGAAGCACTTCATGGGACGAGGCCTGGTTGAGCCGGAGGACGACATGCGGGCAACCAATCCGCCCACCAATCCCGAATTGCTCGACGCCCTTGCCAAACACTTCATCGACAGCAAGTACGACCTCAAGGCCGTGGTGCGCGTCATTTGCCTCTCGTCGACGTATCGTCTGAGTTGCGAACCGAACAAGGACAATGCTCGGGATCGGCAGAACTATGCTCGCTTCACGATTCGTCGTCTGCCGGCCGAGGTGTTGCTCGATGCGATCAACCAGGTCACGCTGTCCAGACCGATGACGCCCAATGCTCGCACGGTGCGGCTGCCGGACAATCAATCGTCGTCCTATTTTCTCAAGGCCTTTGGCCGACCCGAAGGGGCGAGCGCCTGCGAATGCGATCGGAGCAGCACCCACAATCTCGCCCAGATGCTGCACTTGTTCAATTCGACGGAGATTCTGGGCCAGATCGGCGATGTCTTGAAGGATGAACCGCCGCCTCCCAAGGTCGGCAAGCAACAGATCGGCAGCCCGACTCCCAAAGTGATGCCGGGGGCACGCATCCAAAAGTTGGCAACCGACAAGAGGCCTCATGCGGATCGAATCCGCGAACTGTATTTGGCCGCGTTCGCACGGGAACCAAGTACCGAGGAAGTCGCCAACCTGGAGTCTCACATCCAGCAACGCGGCGATGATCGAGCCGCCTATTCGGATATACTGTGGGCGATTTTGAATAGCAGCGAGTTTATGTACAATCACTAAATTCGTTTGGCCCCGAGGCGAAGGCGACGGCTCCTGCGAAGGAAGCCGTCGCCTTCGCCTCGGGTTAAACACGAAACACCGACATAAAGGAATCAGCGATGATTTCCATTTTCGGAAATGAATCGACTCGAAACTGCTCCGGCATTAACCGGCGCGAATTTCTGCGGGTTGGAAGTTTGGGCCTGGGCGGATTGTCGTTGTCCAATCTGCTGACCTCACACGCAGCCGCTTCCACTGGATCGCCGGCTTTTAAGGACAAATCGGTCGTCCTGCTCTTTCTGCAAGGAGGGCCGCCGCAGATCGAGACCTTCGATCCCAAGCCGAATCAGCCTGCAAACAATCGCAGTTGCACCGGTTTTGTCCAGACGCGACTGCCCGGCGTCCAATTCGGCGGGACATTTCCTCGACTCGCGCAAATGGCGGACCGGCTCGCCATTGTCCGGTCGTTCGGCAGCGGCGATGGCAGCCACAATCAGGTTCCCGTCCTCACCGGCAACAATCGCTTTCGTGCGACCATGGGGGCGCTCACGGCCCGTGGTCTCGGCGGCAATGTGAACCCACGCACCGGCGTTCCCTCCAACATCGTCGTCATTCCCGAATCGATTCGGCCCGAGTTGCAGCTCGGTCAGCCTACGGGCGGGTTCACGATTCAAGATGTCTTGAATCAGTACATTCCCGCTGGCTTCCTGGGAAGCAACTACTCGGCCTTTCTCCCGGCCGGCGGCGGCGCTCTCATGCAAAACTTGCAATTGCGCATGGACCGCAACCATTTCGACGATCGCCGTCGGCTCCTGACCCTGGTCGATGGCTTCCGACGTCGGCTCGACGCTGCCCCAGAGGACCTAGCCAGTCTCGACGCCAATCAGCGGCAAGCTCATGAAGTGTTGCTGAAAAGCGTGGCCTCAGCTTTCGACATTACCAGAGAAGATCCACGCGTTATCGATCGTTACGATACGAGCCGATATTTTGTGATGGAGGACTACCATCGCGGCGGCCCGAACTTCAACAATCTCGTCAACCAATCGCGGGCCACGAATCTGCTCGGCAAGCAGATGCTCCTCGCTCGACGACTGTGCGAAGCGGGGGCCGGGTTTGTTACGGTCATCGATTCCTGCTGGGACTTCCACGCGGATGGCAACAACCCAGGCGTCCCGGCGGGCATGTCGTTTCTCGGGCCGCAAGCCGATCACGCGATCGCGGCCTTTCTTGAAGACGTGCAGCAGCGCGGGCTGAGCGACAAGATTCTTCTGCTCGTGACCGGCGAAATGGGCCGCAGCATGAGCAAGGGGGGCAATGGCGGCGGCACCGGTCACTGGGGAGATTTGACGCCATTACTCATCGCCGGCGGTGGTCTCCGCATGGGCCAAGTCATTGGTGAATCGGATCGCCCAGGCGGCCGAGCAATCAGCCGACCCTATTGGCCCGCAAACTTGTTGACGACGGTACTGCACACCCTCTTTGACGCCAGCGAAGTTCGCATCAATCCGTCGCTCGTGCCTAGTGAAATCGCGACGCTGATAAACAACGGTGCGCCGCCGATCACAGAACTGTTTTGATAATTCGGATCCCCAGATAGGCTCCTGATTGCTATTTGTAGTAACCCCGAGCCAAAGGCGACGTCTTGCCCGAGAAAATCCGTCGCCTTCCGCTCGGGGTTAAACCGTCATGACCGTGCGGAAGGAGCGATCAATTAACCATCGCATGGGAGGGAAAAACATGATCTCTATTTTCGGAAATGAATCGACGCGCACCTGCTCCGGCGTCAATCGCCGAGAGTTTCTGCGCGTGGGCAGCCTGGCGCTCGGTGGTTTATCAGCCGCTAGCATGCTGAAAGCAAGCGAAGGGGCATCTTCCATATTCAAAGACAAGTCGGTCGTTTTGCTCTTTCTGCACGGCGGAGCGCCGCAGGTCGAGACGTTCGACCCCAAGCCCGAACAACGGGAAAACATCCGCAGTAGTACAGGCCACGTTCAGACGACGATTCCCGGAGTTCGTTTAGGCGGAACCTTCCCAAAACGCGCGGCGCTGGCGGATCGGTTCACTATCGTGCGCTCCTTCGGCAGCGGCTTCGGGGACCATAGCGCTTTGCCGGTTCTGACCGGCGGCAATCGCCTGCGTGCTCCGATGGGTTCGCTCGTTTCGCGGACGCTTGGAAATGTGAATCCACAGACGGGGCTGCCGACCAATATCGTGGTGGTGCCGGAATCGATCCGTTCTGAACTGGTTCGCGCCCAGGAAGGGGTCGGTCAGCTCAATGACGTTCGCACCCAGTATGTCCCCGCGGGAAACCTGGGAAGCAACTACGAAGCGTTCATGCCCACAGGGGGCCGAACCCTGATGGGCAACCTGCAACTCCAGTTGGAACGGGGGCGGTTCGAAGACCGTCGTCGGCTGCTCGCTCAGGTCGATTCGTTCCGTCGTCGCCTCGACGCCACTGGCGAACTCGAAGGCCTTGATGCCTATCAACGGCAGGCGCACGACGTGCTTCTCCGCGACATCGCCTCGGCGTTCGACCTGAGCCGCGAAAGTCAACGCGTCATCGACCGCTACGATACTAGCCGTTATTTCGTGATGGAAGACTATCAGCGCGGCGGGCGAAACTTCGGCAATCGCATCTGCCTCTCTACTTGGACCAATTTGCTCGGCAAACAAATGCTCATGGCACGGCGACTGTGCGAAGCGGGATCGCGGTTCGTCACCGTGGTCGATTCCGGCTGGGACATGCACGGCAACGCGAACTCCATGGGAGTGCCGGCGGGGATGGCAATCCTCGGACCCCAGGTCGATCACGCGGTGGCCGCTTTTCTCGAAGATGTCCATCAGCGCGGCTTGAGCGAAAAGATTGTCCTGATCGTGACCAGCGAAATGGGCCGGGGACAAAGGAACAACACTACGGGAGGCGCCGAACACTGGGGCGATTTGACGCCGCTCTTGATCGCGGGCGGCGGCCTGAGGATGGGCCAGGTCATCGGCGAATCGGATCGCGGGGGAATGCGGGCGATCAGCCAGCGCTATCGGCCGGAAAACCTGTTGACGACAGTGCTCCACTCGCTCTTTGACGCAAACGAAGTTCGCGTCAACCCGTCGCTGGCGCCGGCGGAAATTGCAACCGTGATGAACAATGGCGCGCCGCCGATTACGGAACTGTTCTCTTAATGAAACGTGTGGCGTACATCCAAAAGAGGGGAGCATGACGATGCTGGGACGCGGGGTTGTGATTATCCTGTGTTTGATGCTTGTGTCTGTCTTCGGATACGCCCGAGCAGACGCGCCAAAGCCGAAGGACGGCCCGCTCGGCATGAAGTTCGTGTCGCTGCCGAAGGGAACGTTCTACATGGGCTGGAACGGCGACCAAGGCAAAGTGAAGAAGACGGAGATCAAGCAAGATTTCGAAATCGCCATCCACACGGTGACGCAAGGGCAGTGGCAAGAATTGATGAACAAGAACCCCAGCCAATTCGCCCGCAAGGCAGGTGGGGACGGACAGGTCAAAAAGATCTCGGACGACGATTTGAAGCAGTTTCCGGTAGAAAACGTGTCCTGGAATGACGCACAGGAATTCATCAAGAAACTGAACGAAAAGGAGCAAGGGAAGGGATACCTGTACCGCTTGCCGACGGACGAGGAATGGGAATATGCATGTCGCGGCGGAGCGACAACCCTGGAAGAGTGCTCGTATCACTACTACTTCGAGGAACCCACGAATGACTTATCGTCGAAACAGGCGAACTTCGACGGTAATAGCCCGGTTGGAAAGGCCGTGAAGGGGCCAAGTCTGGGTCGGACCGTCGTGGTCGGCTCTTATCCGCCGAACAAGCTGGGGCTCTACGACATGCACGGCAACGTCTGGCAATGGACGGACGCTTCAGGGCCGCCGGGTCAAGGACTTCGAGGTGGTAGCTGGTGCAACGACGGCGCCGCCTGCCGGGCCGGACTCCGCAGCAGGCACGGCCCCTCGGACCGAAACGACGATCGCGGCTTCCGCTTGGTCCGCGTTGCCAACCGATAGCCCGCCAACGATACAATTGAACTTGAGTCATAGAAACCGAAAAGGACGGACTTCCGGTGAGAAATCTGCTGATTCTAAAAGCCCTGATGTTGCTCCTTTTCCTACCTTCGTGGGCGTTCGCCTTTGAGAAGGATCTGGGGGCTGACGCCAAGGCCCTGCCGAAGGCGCCGGCGGGCTTCGAGGTCAAGTTCTTCGCCAAGGAGCCGCTCGTCCAGCAGCCATGCTCCATGGCCTTCGATGCCAAGGGTCGGCTCTTCGTCGGCATGGGGCCACAGTATCGCAATCCCAAGCCCGGCACGCCCGGCGACTCCGTCGTGATCGTCGAGGACACCGATGGCGATGGCGTCGCGGACAAGATCAAAGTCTTCGCGACCGGCTTCAACTGCATCCAGTCGCTGGCCTGGCACGGCCGCGATCTCTGGATTGCGAATAGCCCCGATCTCACCATCGTCCGCGATCTCGATGGCGACGACGAAGCCGACGAATACATCCGCGTCTACACCGATCTGGGCAATCTCGAACATGCTCTGCATGGACTCAACTGGGCGCCCGACGGCAAGCTCTACATGAGCAAGGGAAATTCCAAGGGGTACTCCGATCCGAGAAAAGCGTCGGGCCCAACTCCGCGAGCGTTCATGGAATTGGCGCACGGCAAGGTGCATCCCGATTGGCCCGCCT
>JBAXFO010000189.1:0-7914 GCA_037139885.1 Planctomycetota bacterium | reverse complement strand
CGACGGCCTAGGTGATCCTCTCTTGGAGCGGTTCCCCTGCCCCCGTGGGCGTGCCTTCTCTCCTCGTTAGCCGAACAAATGGCGGCGTCTTTGCTGAACCCGCCTGCGCGAGTCGTCGCCGACGATGACGACGACCGACCCCTGACGCCGGAAGAGATCGCCGAAGCGAAACGCGAATGGATCGAAGCGAACGAACGCGTGGCGAAGATGAGGGCCACGGCGCCGTCATTCACCGTGACAAACGGCGAAGACACAAACCAACCGCCCGTCAACGGCCACGACAAACGGGCCTTCGCCGATCGGGAATCGACCGGCCGCCCGTCATTCGCCACGGCAAACGGCGGTTAAGAAAGGGTAAGGGGATTCAATCGCTCAAGCAGTGCAAACGAATGCCGAGAATGTCACTCGGGTTGCGCAAGCGTACCCACCGGGCGATGAACCTCGATCCTTTCGCGAACGACAGTCAATCGTTGCCGAGTTCTTTGCGCGAGCGGCGTTCAGTCGTCTTCGTCGATGCTCTTGAGAAACGTCAACGTCTCGCTCTGCAATACCCCCGGCCCCGGCACGGTCGCCCAGCGGCCGCTGAGACGCGGACCGGCGTCGATGCGGTAAAGATTGACGCCGCGAACCATGCCCCGTTCGTTCGGGATGGCCCAGCTGACGGCGAGATTGCTCCCTTGACGAATGCCGATGCCCGAGAATGTCGAGCCCGAGCCGATCATCCATTGCACCAGATAGACATCGCCCTTCTTCGAGATGACGGCCAGACCGCTATACTTCTTGCCCCCCGCCTCCTGGCCCTTGCACACGTAGTATCCCGTAATCTCGGCGACATCGTCGACCGAGGCGGCTTTCACCTTTTCGGCAGGCGTCGGCGCCGCGGCGACCGTCGCGTCCGCACGCGGGGGGGACGAACTCAGCAGCGAAAGAATGGCGGCGAAAGTGATCGAAGGAACGAGCATGCGGACTCCTTCTGCGTGAAAAGTGGGACTGTCGGGCATCCGGCGTGCGTCACTCGTCCAACGTTGAGCGACGCCTCGACTGTTTTCGAGTTCTGAGGCTATCCCTGGAAGCCCGACGCGTCAGCGAGGGATGCCGTTAAACCTCGCTGACGCGTCGGGCTACCAGCAACGATAGCGCCCAAAAATCGGTCTGGACGACGCCCTAGCTCATACTAACCGATTCCGTTTGCGGATTCATCCGAATATGTTCCCGCAAGAGCGCCCGATTGATCACCTGCAAAAACGCCAGGGCGCTCGCTTCGATGATGTCCGTGCTCACCGATCGGCCGCGCAGCGTCCGGCCCTTGTATTCCGCTTCGATCGACGCTTCGCCCTGAGCGTCTTCGCCGATGGTCACGCTGCGGATGTTCAGTTCCTTGAGCGTGACCGCGATGCCCGTCAGGCGTTCGATGGTCTTGAATACGGCATCCACCGGCCCATCGCCGGTCGAGGCGTCGTGATGAATCGTGCCGTCCTTGTTCCACAAGAAGACGGCCGCCGAGGGAACAGTGCCCGAGCCGCCGTTGCACGTGACCGCTTCGAGCGTCCATGTCGCCGGTCCGGTATGCAACGCCGCCTCCGCGAGAGCTTCGATGTCGGCGTCGTAAATCGTCTTCTTCTTGTCGGCGAGCACCTTGAACTGCTCGAAGAGCTTTTGCAGCGTTTCGTCGTCGAGATGATAGCCGAGATCTTTGATGCGCTGCTTCAGAGCATGGCGGCCGCTGTGTTTGCCGAGGACGAGTTCGGTGCGCTGCAGGCCGACGTCCTCGGGCCGCATGATCTCGTACGTTTGAGCGTGCTTGAGCATGCCGTCTTGATGGATGCCCGATTCATGCGCGAAGGCGTTTTGGCCGACGATGGCTTTGTTGCGTTGCACATGCAAACCGGTCGTGCGCGACACGAGCCGGCTGATGGGGCAGAGGCGTTTGGTGTTGATGGGCGTCTCGATGCCGAAATAATCGGGGCGCGTCTTGATCGCCATGATGATCTCTTCGAGAGCGCAGTTGCCGGCCCGTTCGCCGATGCCGTTGACCGTGCATTCGACTTGCCGGGCGCCTTCTTTGAGGGCCGCCAGACTGTTCGCCACCGCCAGGCCCAGATCGTTATGACAGTGCACGCTGATGACGGCCTTCTCGATATTGCGGACGTGCTGCTTCAGATAGCGGATGGCGGCCGCATACTGCTCAGGGACGGCATAGCCCACGGTGTCGGGAATGTTGACGGTGGTGGCCCCCGCCTCGATCGCCTTTTCGACGACTTCGGCGAGAAAATCGAGTTCGGTGCGAGCCGCGTCTTCGGGGGAGAATTCGACATCTTCGACATACCCCTTCGCCCGCGTCACCCCTGCGATCGCCCTACGGACGATTTCTTCCTTGGCCATGCGCAGTTTGAACTCGCGATGGATGGACGAGGTCGCCAGGAAGATATGGATGCGCGGCTTCTGCGCTTCCTTCAGAGCCTGCCAGGCGCGATCGATATCGTCGTTCGTGCAGCGAGCCAGACCGCAGATGGTGGGCCGCTGCACTTGCCGGGCGATCGTCTGCACGGCTTCGAAATCGCCGGGCGAGGCGATGGGAAAGCCCGCTTCAATGACATCGACGCCCATATCCGCAAGGGCGTGGGCGATCTCCAGCTTCTCGGGAAGATTCATGCTGGCCCCGGGCGATTGCTCGCCGTCGCGCAGCGTCGTATCGAAAATGATCAGTCGGTCGCTCATCGAATTCGCTCCCCAAACAAAAAAACCCCGAGACGATCATTCGTCCCAGGGCCCGTTATCAGCATGTTGAAATCTTCGGCTGACGGCGTACCTAGGACGATTCCCCGGGAAGGAGAAGAAGAAGGTCCAAAAGCAAAAGCCGGCATGCCATGCGGAGATCATAATGGAAACGCGCCGCGATTGCAAGCGGCTGTTCGGGACGATGTCGAATTTCGCCCGCAAAACCAGAAAGTCCGCCATCGCTTTGGCCGATCGCCCGTCGGCGAGCGGGATCGTCTAAGGCCCTATGCGTCCCAGCGCTTCGCGGTCGGCCTGGCGGAGGCGGGTGAGCTCGCTGGGATAGCGTTGGAAGTAGAGCTCAACGAGATACGCCCAGGCGTCGTTGTCGTTGCGCGGGCGCGAGCGTTCGATTTCGTTCTTGAACTTGACGCGTTCGACGTCGTCGAGGTCGAAGAAGACGAAGTCGCGGAGTTTATAGCGAGGCAACTCGGGAAAGCCGGGGGCGATCGGGGGCCGGTGGGATCGGTAATTGTCCCACCGCTCGCGATTGCCGGGAAGGGTGTGCCAGGGGATGCTCAGATTGTGGATGCGGGCCAGGCGCTGGATCGTCTCGGGGTAATCGGGCCAGGTCCCCTCGGCGTTGAAGAGCTCGCGGGATTCCTTTTTCTCGAGCAGCGGCTCGAGCTTCTTCTTGATGAAATCTTGCATCGTCGGCGACAGGTTGTTGAAGTTGTAAGCCCACCATTCTTGCGGCATGATCCAGTTATTTTCGCTGGCGAGGCTGGTGAGCTTCTTCGCGAAATCGGGGTATCGGCCTTCATACGGACGGAGCCGTTTCTCGATCACCTTTTCTTTGATGGCGCCTAGACCTTTTTTCGTAAGGCTATCACGAACGCTTTTGGGGAGGTCGGCCACGGACCGGGGGCCGTCAGGGGACGGCAGCGCGGGGGGATGGGAATCGGCGAGTTCGACGAGGGTTTGCGGATAGAGCGGCCATTGTCCTTCGGCGCGAGCCAGGCGTTCGCGATCGTCCTTGGAGAGCAGCCGTAGGAGAATGTCGTTGACGTAATTTTGCACGGGAGTTTCGAAGTCGGCGAGTTTCGTGGGCAGCGGTTTGTTTTTGGCCATGTCGTCCCAAAAGGCGCGGGCCACGACCCACTCGGCCTGCCGCTGACGGTCGTCGTCGCGGGCCTTGGCGAGTGCGGCAGGGCGGGCGTCGACGGGACGCGCGGCGATGGCGTTTTGCAGAGCCTTGGGTTGTTGACGCAGCCAATCCGCCTCGCGCAGCTCGCGGACGATGGCGAGGCGGGCGGCTTTGTCGGGAGCCTGGCGAATGCGTTCGCGGTCCTTCTCGGGACGCTGCGCCAACCAGTCGGCATAGCGATCGGCGACGTTTTGCAAATGAGCTTGAACGGCCGACGGCTCCTTGGCGAGATCGAGATCGAGCTGTTCGATTTGCTCCTGGCGAGCGGGGGGCAGCGCGGCGAAGGTTTCGGCCGCTTGACGCAGCTTCGCGAGTTGTTCGGGAAATTGCCGCCAGACTTCGAATTTTTTGCGAGCGTATTCCACGTCGTCGCGCGTCGCTTCGGGAAACGCGACGGCGACGCCGGCGATGGCGAGCAACGAGAAGACAGGAATGAGACGTCGCATCATTTTGTCGAACCGCGAGAGGCATGGCTCTAAAGTCAACTTAAACAGCTAAGAGCTATTAGCGAACAGCTCTTAGCTCGTTATTGATCCATTTGCGCCGTCAGGTCCCGTCGTCGCCAAACAAATCGGGATGATCGAGCGACTTCAAAAACTCGAGATCTTCGAGATTCTCATACACCGGCAACCGTTCGATCACGCGCAGATTGCGCACGACAGGTTCGTCGGGCCCGGTGGGCTTTTCGAGGAAGCGGCGATAGCTGGCGCTGACGGCGACGCCGATGAGCAGGGCGGCGAGGGCGCTAACGGCCCAGACGATGGGCCTTCTGGACGGGCGGCGTGCGCTGGTCGATTGCGAACCGCGGCCTTCCATGGAGAGGCGATCGATCGTGCGGTTCGTGAAGTCGGTGGACGGTGCGGCTTTGGGCAGAAAATCGAGCATGCCCCAGGTTTGTTTCATGGCGTCGAGTTCGGCGCGCAGCTTCGGATCTTGGCTGAGGCGCGTTTCGAGGGCTTGCTCGGCGGCTTCGTCCAGTTCGCCGTCGAGGTAGGCCGTCAGCGTTTCACGGTCGTCGTCGGTCATGGGTGGGCGCCGGGGATCTCGTGGGAATCGGAATCTTGCGTATCGATGTCGATGTAGGCCTGGAGAGCGAGCCGCAAATTTTCGCGGGCCCGGCTGAGGAGCGATTTGACCGCCTTGGTGGTCAGCCCCATCACTTGCGCGATGTCGGCGTAGTTCATATCCTCGAATTTATTGAGAACGACGGCGACTTTCTGGCGTTCGCTCAGCGTTTCCAGAGCGTCGCGCACGACGGACGCCAACTCGCGTTCCTGCATGGCCCGATCGGGCTGCCCCTCGCGGCCCTCGACGATCTGCTCGGCGGGCCGCGGCCCCAATGGCCCGGAGTCGGCTCCGGGGAAGCTGGTCGTCGGCTTGCGCTGGCGACTGCGCAGATGGTTCAAGGCCAGGTTGTTCGCGATCGTGAACAGCCAGGTCGAAAACTTCGCCCGTGGGTGATACTTCTTACGGCTGCGGAAGACGCGGAGGAACACTTCCTGGGCCAGGTCTTCCGCTTCATCGCCGCGGCCGACGAGATGTTGCATGACGGTGACGAGCCGTTGGTGATACTGTTCGACGAGTTCGGCGAAGGCGGCCTCGTCGTCGTCGCGGACGCGCAGCATCAGGCGAATGTCGGGATCGCGCAGGGCCATCTGCGAACTGGATTCACCGATCATCGCCACGAACGTCGACCTCCGGAAGCGCAGGCTGCGAGACCTTGTCGTTCAGCGTCGAACGGCGTAACTGTCCGCAGGCCGCGTCGATCTGGGCGCCTTTTCGTTTGCGGACCTTAACGCTGATGCCCGCGCGGTGGAGAGTGTCTTGAAAGCCGGCGAGGGCTTCGGGGCTGGGGCGGCGGTAGGGCAAGCCGGCGACATCGTTGAACGGGATGATGTTCACATGGGCGCCGCGACCGTGGAGCAGCCGAGTCAACGCATGGGCATGTTCGGGCCCGTCGTTCAGATTGCCCAGGAGGACGTATTCAAACGTAACCTGTCGGCCCGTGGTTTCCAAGAAATAATCGGCGGCCGCCAGAATCGACGTCAGGCCGATCTTGTCGTTCGTCGACACAATCTCCGTCCGCAACTTGTCCATGGGAGCGTGCAACGAGACGGCGAGGTGATATTGTTTGCCCAGGTCGGCGAGCTGGCGCATTTTTCCCGGGATCCCGACGGAGGAAATCGTGACATGCCGGGCGCCGATGCCCAGGCCGTCCTTGGCGATCGCGACTTCGAGGGCGGCCAGCAGGTTTTCCAAATTCGCCAGGGGCTCGCCCATGCCCATGACGACGATGTGCGTAAGCCGATCGACGCGTTCGCCGCTCTCTTCGAGCCGGCGTTTACGGACGGGATCGTACGTCGGCAGGTTCCGCAGGCGCACGAGTTGTTCGAGAATCTCGCCGACGGTGAGGTTGCGATCAACGCCATTGAGACCGCTGGCGCAGAACACGCAGCCCATGCCGCAACCGACCTGGGTGCTGATGCACGCGGTGCGGCGTTCGGCTTCTTGAATGAGCACGCACTCGATCGATTTGCCGTCGCGCAGGCCGACGAGAAGTTTATGCGTGCCGTCGTCGGCCTGGAGGTGTTTGATGACGCGATTGCCCAGCGGCGCGAACGAAGCCGCCAGATCTTGGCGCAACGCCTTGGGCAGATCGGTCATCGCGTCGAACGATTCGGCGCCCGCGACGAGGATCCAGCGCCGAAGCTGCTTGACGCGATGACCCGGTTGGCCGCGCTCGGCGAGCCACGCCTTGAGGTCGTCGGTCGGAACTTCGAGCAATCCCGGCAGCGACGCCGACGGGGCCGAGGATGATGGAGACAACGGTAGCGATTGAAGGGAAGACATATCGACATTCTATCACCTTCCCAGCCGGCGGTCGGGCGTAAGCAGCGATGACCCACGAAGGGTTGTCCGGTAGAATCGAAGCATGCGTCTTACCGTCACATGTCCGGCTTGCCAGAGTCAGTACCAGGTGGATCCCAACCTCCGCGGCAAGCGGATGCGCTGCCCGAATACGATCTGCCGGCAGGTCTTCGAAATCCCGGGGGGCGAAGCCGAAGCTCCTGCACCGCCGCCGGTCGTCGTCTCGCCCGTCGCGCCGAAGCCGGCCAACGTCGCGCCGAAGCCGGCCAACGTCACACGCCCACCGGCTCCCTCATGGTCGGCGCCGCCTCCGGTTCGCGCGACGAATCGGGCGACCATTGTGCCGTCGTCCCCCGTCGACTTCGATCCTCCCACCGATTTCCCCGGCGACGAACCGGCGGCGGCGCCTTCGACGCCCCCCTCATCGGAAGCCGAACCTCCGCCGGCGAAAAAGACAAAACGTAGTCCGCTCATCGTCGTTGGGGTTTTGCTCTTCGCGCTCGTCGGCATCGGAGGCGTGGTCGCCGAACGCTACTTCGCTCGGGAACTATCGTTCGAGACCGACATGATCGGCCGGGCCGAGAAGGAATATCGCGCCGGCGATTTTCATCAGGCGATGACGCTCTACCAGAAACTCCAGCGCGATTATCCCGCCAACCGCGAGCGCTTCGCCTTCCTGGCGACATTGAGCGAACTGCGTGCGGAAGTCGATGCCGCACGTGAGGCGCCCGAACTCGGCGAGGCCCGCGAACATTTCCTCAGGTTCCTCGATGCGCATCAAGACAATCCGCTCTTCAAGGGCCGCGAGCCAGAAGCGTTCGACTCGCTTTTGCCGCTCGTGAAACGCTCGACGCAGCTCCTCGAGGAAACGCCCGACGCTTCAGCGCTCGCTTCCACGGAGGCGACCTGGAATCGCGCTCGCCCGTTGGCGTCGGGGTCCACGGCGAACGACGACGAGGCGTTCGGCAAATCGTTCCGCGTCATCCGCAAGACGCTCGCCGACCGCGATCGCCATCGGTCGACTTTGGCCGCGATCGAGGGCCGTCTGCAAAACCCCACCGCCGCCGCCATCGCCGAAGCGAAGGCCCTGAGCAGCGCCGCCAAATTGCACGATGACCCGGCCA
>JBAXFO010000188.1:0-7919 GCA_037139885.1 Planctomycetota bacterium | reverse complement strand
TTAGGAATGCGATTCTTCAGCGTTTCGTATCCCGAGCGTGACTGCGTCCATCCCTTCCTCAATTTCGCAAGCGCCACAAGGCTCATCCCTGGGATTCGGAGCCCCTCATCCCAGGGCTTGATTGCCCGAATCACTCTTGCCCAGACGGAAAATCGTACGTCGTCCGCGAATCGGCCCGATGGCGAATCTCGACGCGGACGCCGGGCGTTGGGCCTTCGGTCGCGGTCGTGCGCACCGTCAAACGATGTCGGCCTGGGGTTAAATCGACCGTCACGGGGCCTGTCTTTTCATAGGGTTCTTCGTCGATCCAGAAGACCGTGCCAGCGGGAAAGGTCACATCGAGATCGAGTTTCCCGGGCACGTTGACGATCCATTCGCTTTGCAAATAGACGACTTCGGGGGCGGAGCCGGGCTTACGCAATTCGTCGAGAGGCACGGAGCCGTTGACGAGAGCGTAGACCGTTTCCCATGCCTCGGCCGGGGCCGCCAAGAGACTCTCGCGAACGACCTCACGATTGGGCGCTCCTTCCTTGAGAGCGGCGTTCAGCGTTTTCAGCTTCTTCCAACGCTGCACGGTGGTCGTCGTCGGCATCGCATAAGGGCCCGGCTTGCCGAGGTCGCCGACGAAGCGGATCAGGTCGAGCAGCTCGCCCTTCGTGAGGACGCGGGTGACGCCTTCGGGCATGAGCGTTTTGCCCTTGGTCTCCTCTTCGATGTCGGCGGCGGCGATCTTGACGCGTTTGCCCGTGGCGTCTTTGAGCGTCACGTGTTGGTTCGAGCGCTCGACGACGATGCCGTTGACGACCAGGCCATTGCTCGTGATGATGGTTTTGGGAAGGTATTCTTCCTTAACCGAGGCGTTGGGGTCGAGAATCGATTGGACGATGTAATCCATCGGCGACGCGCCGCCCACCGGGCCGAGGTCGGGGCCGATGGCTCCCCCCGCTTTGTGCAGGGCGTGGCACTTCATGCAGCCGAGTTCGGCTCTTCGGAAGATGCGTTCGCCGCGCGTGGGATCGCCCTTGGCGGTCGCTTCGTCGCCGAAATGCCGAATCTCGGCGCTCGTCGGCAATTTCGACGCGCCTTCGAGACCCGCATGTTTGCTGAGAATCGCGTTGAGCCCGGCATCGTTGCGGCCCGCGAGATACATGGCCCGCAGCGCCAGTTTGGCGTTATCGGGCGAAAGCTTCGACGACGCCAGGGCATTCGCCAGCGCTTCGGAACCTTGCTTGCGCACGAGGAACGCTTCCACAAGCCCGCTCGGATCGTCGCCCTCTTTGGCGTCGGCGAGGGCCTTGGCTGCGGCTTCCGAGCCGTCTTTGAGATTGCTCTGCGCAAGGCCCGCCGCGGCCCGGAAGCGAACGGCGCTCGGCAGCGGCGGACTCGTCAGCGCTTGCAGAGCCTTGATGCTGCCCGCATCGGCGAAGACGGCAAGGGCGTCGATGGCGGCGTCACGGGCGGCGACCGGCGTCTTGCTGTCCTCGGCCAACTCGCGAATCGCTCCGGTGAGTTCTTTCGCTTGCCACGCCGTCGCCAGGCGAATCGCTTCGGGTTGGAAGCGCGGGTCTTTCAGAAAGCCCGTCAACTCCAGAGGGGAGACGGCCGGCTTGGTCTTGCGGGTGAGAGCCGCGTCGGCGAGGGCGTCGAGTGCCTTGACGCGGACCGCCAACGGCAACTCGGCTTCCGCAGCGACGAGTTTCCAGATGGCGGCCAATTCCTTCGCGGAGCCGTGCCGCAGGATCGTGTCGACCAACGCGCCGCGGCGTTCTTGCGGCGCCTTGTCGACCATGTCGACGAGGCTGGCCGCGATGTTGCCGCGATTGAGCTTGCCGCCGAGACGCCGTTCTAGAGTGTTCAGCGTTTCGTTGAAGAGATAGTTGAGGTATTCGTCGGTCGGATGGTTGAGCAGCTCCAGGGCGATGCCCAGAGCCTTCTCGCCGCTGAAGAAGCTCAAAGCGCGAATCGCTTCGAGGCGGACGCGCGGCGAGGAATCGTTGATCTGCGTCCGCAACAGTTCGAGGGCGTCGGCGACCCCCTCGCGTTGATAGGCGAGCGTTTTGGTGGCCGCGGCGCGGGCGCGGAAATCGGGCGAACGCAGCATGCGCTTGAGCAGTTCATAATTGACGACATTATGATTTTGATGCAACCACAACGCCTCCATCATGTGATGCTCGTACTCGGCATCCTTGGGATCGAGCTGGGCCATCCACTTTTGGGCGGCGTTGATGACCTCCACGGTGGGCCGGGCGCCGAGCTCGATGCGCGTGCGGTAGCGGACGCGGTCTTCGGGGTGCGTCAGGTTTTCGAGCAGCTTGGCGAGGGGGGCGCCGTCGATTTCCGGCGACTTGGAAAGGGGCCGGTCTTCGTGCGTGACGCGGTAGATCCGGCCATGCGTGCGGTCGCGGCTGGGGTCGCGGAGGTTGTGCTGCATGTGGCCGATGATGGGGTTATGCCAGTCGATGAAATAAATGGCTCCGTCGGGACCGGTGCGAATGTCGGAGGGCCGAAAGTTCGGATCGGACGACGACACGATCGGCTCTTGCTCGATGCCGACGATGCTGGCGCCCTTGTCCTTGATCTCATACCGCAAAATGCCCTGGAAGCCGATGACGTTGGCGACCAGGAAGTTCCCCTCGAACGACGGCGGGAAATGCTTGCTGCTCAAGATCTCCGTCCCCGAACAGGGCCGGGTCTTTTGCTTATAGACCGTCGGCGGCCCGCCATGGCGATAGGGAAAATCGACCTGACCCGAAAAGAGAGCGCCATGGCGCGGCACGGCCCCGGTGCCGTCGACGATGATGTCTTGCCCCCAGCGATCGAACACATGGCCATGGGGATTCGCGAAACCGAAAGCGACATAAGTCTCGAATTTCTGCGTGCGCGGCTCGTAACGGAACACGCCCGCGTCCACGCAGCGCGAGGGCGGGCCGTAAGGAGTTTCGACCTGCGTACGATGAAAGGTGCCCTCTTGAAAATAGAGGGCGCCGCCGGGATCGAGCACGAAGCTGTTGGCGGCATGATGCGTGTCGGCGGAGTCGATGCCGTTGATGATGCGCGTGCGGACATCGGCCTTGCCGTCGCCGTCGGTGTCTTTGAGGAAAAGAACGTCGGGCTGATGGGCGACGATGCAGCCGCCGCCCCAGAGTTCGAAGCCGGTGGGGTTGTGGAGTTTGTCGGCGAAGACGGTCATCTTGTCGGCCTTGCCGTCGCCGTTGGTGTCTTCGAAGATCAAGATTTTGTCGTTCATTTCGTCGAGCGGTTTCCAGTGCGGATAGCTCGGCCACACCGCGACCCAGAGCCGGCCCTTGGTGTCCCACGACATTTGCACCGGATTGACCAGCTCGGGCCAATCTTTCTCGGACGCGAACAGGTTGACCTTCAGCCCCTTGCCGACTTTCATCTTGGCGATGGCTTCGTCGCCGTCCAGGAATAGATGTTTGCCTGCCTCGCCGGCGCCCTTCTTGTTGGTTTCGACGGCGATGAACTCGGGCAGGTTCTTATCGTTGACGGTGAACTCTTTCCCCTGAGCCGCGGCCCAGACCGCCGGATCGCGGTTCGCGGTGAGCTGGTCGAGCACTTCCATCTCGCGCTGCATGACGACGAAATTCGTCTGCCCCTTCACGAACTTCAAAAACGCGCGATCGCCGAAGACCGAGAAGCCGTCGGTCGTGCGGTAGCGGTTGAACCAATAGAAGTTCTTGTCGACGACGGCCTTGCGGATCTTTTCGAGAAACTCGCTCGAGCGGTTCGGATCGGGTTGATCGCCAGCGAGAGCCTTATCGATGATCTTGGCGACTTCGCGGTTGCCGTGGTCGTTGAGGTGGACGCCGTTGATGGACCAGCGGGTCGCATCTTTCGCCAGGGCGGCCAGGGAGGGCTGGAAGAGATCGACGAAGGTTACCTTGTTGTTCTTGGCGACCTCGGCCATGGCGGTCGTGTATAGGGCGATGTTCGCGTTCTGTCTCGAACCGTCGGGAAGATTGGGGCTCTTGAGATTTTCGAAGGCGACCGGCGAAAAGAGAACGATCCGCGGCGGCACGCTGCCGTTGTATTTCTGATTCAGCATCGCCTTGAGCTGAGTGTCGAGATCGCTTCGAAATTTGCCGAGCCCGTCCTCGCCGGCGAACGATTCGTTGTAACCGAAGAACGCGAAGACGACATCGGCCTTGGTTTTGGTCAGCCATTGATCGGGGCTGCCGAAGTTTTTGGAACGCATCCGCAGCGAGGGTTCGATCTCGTCGGCGGGGAAGCCGAGATTGCGGAACGTGAGGTTGAGGCTGGGAAACCGGGACGTGAGATAGGTTTCGAGCCAGCCGTCATGTTGCATGCGTTCGGCGAGGGTGTTGCCGATGATGCTGATGCGGTCGTCTTTCTTGAGCGGCGTTTCGTTTTGCGCGGTCGCCAGGGAGACGCCGCCGAAAAGGGCGAGCAAAGCAAGAAGAGAGCCACGGACCGTCATGGGAGAGAACCTCGAGGAAAGCGCGAACAGGAAGGTTGTTTGAGTTTAGCGGAGCGGGGAACGGTTGCCAAGGAATTTGAAGGGGCGATAGCGCGATTGGCCGTTGCATTCTGCCCCGGGAGGGGCAGCGGTTTGTAGCCCCGGGTGAGCGCCTGCGGCGGAGCGGGCGCTCACCCGGGGTCGTGAGTGTTCGGCGTCTCGCCCCGGCAGGGGCGAAGGAGTCGTCTCGCATGGCGGAATCGCGGGATGCGAATTTCCCAAGGCCATGTTCCGATTGGGGGACGCCGACTCCTTCGTCCCTCCGGGACGAAACTCGTCTCGTTGACGATCAAGATCGGCATGCCGCCCCGCGGTCTTGCCATAGACGGGCGCCGATGTTCACCCACTACAACCCGGCGGCGCCACGAAACTCCGAAACCTTGCCGACAAGTCACGTTGACAACCCTTTCAAGTCCGCGTATACGCCCTTCACACGAACGACATCGCCCCTTGTAAAGCCTGACGGCGAGGCGTCGTTCACACGAAACATGAGTCGGGTTCGGTCGCAGATCGGCCTTGCGGGAAAGGGCCGATGTCGTCTTCGGACGGAAGCAATGCTTGGGAAATGGCGCCTTGGGTCGGGCCACTCTCCAAGCGCTTCGCGGCACGAACCTATTGACCGGGGGCTGGATGCGTTATCCAGCTCCCGGGGGAACACCGCCGGTCTCAGGACCGGCGTCAGCTTCGGGTGAGGGGGAAAGCCGGGGCGGCCAAATTTGGTCGCCCCGGCTTATTGCATTTCCACTCAAGACAAAATCGCGCGCTTGACAAACGGGCCGTTTCCCTTTACAAGCCTCGCCCGCGGTCCACGATCTTTCGGAGCATCGGCATGCGTTCTCTCTTCTCTTGGCGACGTCCTTCGCGACCGGCCCCCGTGCGCCGCGTTCGCCTCGGCGTCGAGTCGCTCGAAGAACGCGCGCAGCCGGCCACCCTGGTCGCGCCCGATCTGCTCACGCAGTGCGATACCGGGTTTACCTCGTTCGACAATCTCACGCGCGAAAATCGCCCCACGTTCGCCGGCACCTCGACCTCGCCCTCGGGAACCTCCGTCACGCTCATGATCGACGGCCTCGCCTTCGGTTCCCATACGATCACGCAGGGAGGCGGCGAATCGTTCACGCTGCAACCCCCTACCCCGCTCGGCGATGGCGTTCATGTGGCCCGGTTTTACGATTCCAAGACCTTCGTTCTGTCCAACACGCTGACGTTCACCATCGACCGCACGCCCCCAGCCACGCCCACGGCGCCGACGCTCGTCTCGGCCACGGATCCGACGCATGTCGTCTTCCGCCTTCAAGGCGTCGCCGGCGATCGCTTGCATCTCAACGTGGCCGGCAAAGAACTGACCACCGTCGCCGCCACCGGCAGCCCACAAAACGTCACCGTCAATTTCACCGCCAACGGCATCGATCCCCTGGCGCCGTTCGATGCGTATGTCGTCGCCGAGGACACGGCGGGCAATCTCAGTTTGGCCTCGCTCACGTCGTCGACCACGCCCGTCGTCGCCGGCCCCGCGCCGCCGAGCGACCTGCGTCTCGACTCCGCCAGCGATGGCGGCGTCTTCGACAACGACAACATCACTTCGAACACCACGCTCACGTTCAACGGCACCGCCAGCCCCGGGCAGACGATCGCCCTTTATGTCGACGGAACCGTCTGGACAAGTCAGGTCGTCGGTGCGAGCGGATTGTTCACGATCTCGGCCGGTCCGCTTGCCGAGGGGCCGCATCAAGCATGGGTCACCGCGGCCGACGCCGCCGGCCATGTCGGCACGGCCTCGGCCCCGATCACGTTCACGATCGACGTGACGGCGCCCGTCCTTTCGGCGATCACGTTGACGCCGCCCAATCTGTCGCCGAACAACGACAACGTCCAAGAGTCGGGCGTGTTCCGCTTTCATCTGTCCGAGCCGGCTTACGTCGTCGTCCATTTTCTCGACAGCGACGACTACAACCTCGGCTCCATCCCGCTCGATTTGCTCGACGCCGGCGACCACGAGTTCGACCTGGCCGTGCCGCAATTCGGCGAGGGAACGTACACCATCGTGCTGCTCGCGTCGGACATCGCGGACAACGTCGGGAACCTCGAATCGACGACCTTCGTGGTCGACATCACGCCCCCCGCGATTCCGAATTTCGCCCTGGCGCCCGGGCAAGACACCGGCCCTTCCTCGACCGACGGCGTGACCAACATCACGTCCCCCATTTTGGCCGGCGTCGGCGAACCGGGGTCCACGATCGAACTGAGCGAGAACGGCACGCTTCTCGATACGACGACCGTCGCCAGCGACGGAACCTGGACCCTCACTGTGCCGCTGACCGAAGGCGTTCACTTTCTGAACGCGCTCGCCCGCGACGCGGCGGGCAACACCGCGATCAGCGGCAATGTGACGATCACGATCGACACGACCATCGTCACGCCGCCGCCCTTGCCTGCGAACCTCGCTCCCACGATGACGTTACCGGCCACGTTGAACGGCTATCGCAACGGCACGATCGTCGTCGGCGCCGCGCTTTCCGTCGGCGATCCCGATTCGAGTCGGCTGCTTGTTCTGCTCAGCATCGACGAGGGAACCATCAGCGCCCCCGTCATCGCCGGGCTCAATTTCGTGACGGGCATCGACACCGATTATGTTTCGATGGAGGGCCCGATCGCGGCCGTCAACGCCGCCCTCCGCGCGCTCGTCTTCCACGTTACGCCGGGCTATACGGGAGCGGTCGCCGTCAACATCGTCGCCGACGATCTCGGCCTGAACGGCTCTGGCGGCGCGAAGCAAACCAGCGGCTCGTTCGGCTTCACGATCGCGAATCGCGCGCCGCAAGCCGCGAGCGCCGCCGCTTCCTACTCCATGACCGGAAACACGTCGCTCGATATCGCCGCTCCCGGATTAGCCACGCGATTCAGCGACGCCGACAACGACTCGCTCACGATCGCGCTCGTGACGCCTCCGCCCGTTGGCACGCTCGTCGTCAACGCCGACGGATCGTTCCGCTACACGCCTCCCACCGGCTACGTCGGCACGATCACGTTTGCCGTGCGCGCCTCGGATGGCGTCGATTCCAGCGCTCTCAAGTGGGTGACCGTCGAAGTGAAATCCCCGTATGGGCTACGCCGTTCGCGCTAAGTTTCATCGACGACCTGTTTGACCTAAAGCAGCATGCCGCTCCAAAAATGAACGCCGCACGCCGTCGTGCATGCCCCAAGCCGGCCCCTTGGGGGCCGAAGTCAGGAACAGGCGACAAGCGCCTTCGTGCGCTTTCGATACCGAGCAGATTGCTCAACGCCCGCTACCAGACTCCCCGCTCATCAAACGCAGAAGGCGGCCACCCGTTTCCGAATGGCCGCCTCGTTGGAGTTCGTCAATTCGTTCAGTAGCCACGCGGATATCCGCCGCGCGGTCCGTAACCTTGATTGTGATAGT
>JBAXFO010000187.1:0-7953 GCA_037139885.1 Planctomycetota bacterium | reverse complement strand
AACGAATCCCAAGCTGGTGAATCAGGTACACCTGCCGGTGCAATCGGGCTCGGACACCATCCTGGCGGCGATGAACCGCCAGCATAAGGCGGAAGACTATCTGCGCCTGATCGAACGTATCCGGGCCGCCCGGCCCGACATCGCCGCTCGCCTCGCCGATCCACGCGCCGCCGAGCCGTTCGTCGACAATCCCACCGATCGCCGGGTCAAGCAACTCGTCATCGTCACCGTTTTCGGCCTGCTCTGCTTATCGACCGAGTTCTTCGGCGATTTCAGCTCGATCGTCGTCTTCCGTTTGCCGCTCATGCCCTTGCTGGCGATCCCGCTCCACCTGTACGCCCTTTATCTGGCCTGGACGTTACGCCGGGCGACGCCCCCTGTGCGAACCGGGGACGGCTGGAAGATTGGCCTGGCGCTGGCGCTCAATGTGTTTATCTGGGGAGCGGTCGTTGTGCCGGTCGCGTTCCTGGTGAATCGCTTTCACGATCCGCAACGAGCGGAATGGCGGATCGAACGTTTCGGCGACCTCGGTGGCGTGTCCATGACGGTCGGACTTCCTGGGCCGTACGGTTATGCCTTGTTCGAAGAAAAAACCGCACTGGGGCCGGGTCGGGTGAGGCATTTCGCCGTCGACCACAAAAACGAAGCCTTTTTGATCGACCTCACGACGCTGGAAGAAGCGGACGCAGGCGATCCTGTCGAGGCGGCGAAGCGCTATTTGAAACGCCAGTTGGAGAACGCCAAGGTCGATTCGCTCGAGCCCATCACGCTGGGCGAATATCGCGGCGTGGAAGCGAGCGCAACCTATGTCGCCGCGGTCACGAACGCGCCCTGCGCGTTACGCACCCGCACGTTCGTCATCGACCGGTACGTCGTTTCGTTGACCGCGACCCGTCCCGCCGATGCCCAGGAGAGCGCCGCGACCGCTCGCTTCTTTCGTTCCGCGCAACTGCATTGACCCTGGAGCATCGGCAAGCCTCAGCGCCGCTTCTTCCGCCCCTTCTTCTTTTGCGGCGCCATGGTCGGCTGCCCTTTATGCTGGGCGATCTTGTCGCGCAAATTCGCCGCCCGCTCGAAATCGAGGTTCTGAGCCGCCGCCAACATCTCGGCATGCAATTCTTCCAGATACTCTTCCGTCACATAATCGTCCTTCTTGCCCACGATCTCGGCCACCATCTTCCGCGCCTCGATCTCCTCTTCGATGCCGAGGCTGATCGCCGTCTTCACCGAACGCGGCGTGATGTTATGCTCGACGTTGTAGGCGATCTGAATCTCGCGCCGCCGCGCCGTTTCGTCGATCGCCTTCCGCATCGAGTCGGTCGTTTTGTCCCCGTACAGAATGACCTGGGCGTCGACATGCCGCGCCGCCCGGCCGATCGTCTGAATGAGCGAACGCTCGCTTCTTAAGAACCCTTCCTTATCAGCGTCCAAAATCGCCACCAGCGAAACTTCGGGCAGATCGAGCCCTTCGCGGAGAAGATTCACGCCGATGAGGACGTCGAAATCCCCTTGCCGCAACTCGCGTAAAACCTGCACGCGTTCGATGGCGTCGAGTTCCGAATGCAGCCATTTGCAGCGCATGCCGCTCTCGCGGAAATAATTGGTCAAGTCTTCCGCGAGCCGTTTGGTGAGCACGGTGACGAGCACGCGTTCGCTTTTCTCGGCCCGGATCTTGATCTCGACCATGAGATCGGCGACCTGGCCGCGCGCGGGGCGAACGTGCAGCACCGGATCGACGAGTCCCGTCGGCCGAATGACTTGCTCGACGATTTCGCCGCCCGACGCTTCGAGTTCGTAATCCGCCGGCGTCGCCGACATGAAGAGAACCTTGTTGAGCCGCTTTTCCCATTCATCGAAGCGGAGAGGACGATTGTCGAGAGCGCTCGGCAGACGGAAGCCGTGCTCGACGAGCGTCTGCTTCCGGCTATGATCCCCCGCGAACATCGCCCGCACTTGCGGCAGCGTCGCATGCGATTCGTCGATCACCACCAGGCAATCGGGCGGGAAGAAATCGAGGAGCGTATACGGCGGCTCGCCCGGCTTTTTGCCCGAAAACCAACGAGCGTAATTTTCGATGCCGGGGCAGTGCCCCGTCTCCATCATCATCTCCATGTCGAAGCGCGTGCGGGCCGAGAGGCGTTGCGCTTCAAGAAGTTTCCCTTCGGAGCGAAACACGATGAGCCGATCTTCGAGCTCTTGATTGATCCCCTCGACCGCCTCGCGAATGCGTTCTTCGGGAGTGACGAAGTGCTTCGCCGGGTAAATATAAAGCTCCTCCTTGGCTTCGATGGTGTCGCCCGTGAGCGGATTGATGACGGCGAGGGCGTCGACCTCGTCCCCGAAAAGCTCGATGCGCAGCCCGAACTCTTCCGACGCGGGCCACACCTCAACGACATCGCCGCGCACGCGGAATCGGCCGCGCTCGAAGGCGGTGTCGTTGCGGTCGTACTGAATGTCGATGAGTTTGAGGAGCAGTTTGTCGCGTTCGATGATGTCGCCTTTTTTGAGGTACACCATCATCCGTTTGTAATCGGACGGCGAGCCCAAACCGT
This sequence comes from Planctomycetota bacterium, assembly GCA_037139885.1. Taxonomy (GTDB): domain Bacteria; phylum Planctomycetota; class Planctomycetia; order Gemmatales; family Gemmataceae; genus JAIEPT01. The sequence goes on along the minus strand of JBAXFO010000187.1, from coordinate 5,401 downwards.
AAATGCACGACACGCTGGCGACGATGATCACATCATCCCGACTCACAAGAGCGCTCGTGGCCGCCAGCCGCAAGCGGTCGATGTTGTCGTTGATCGACGAATCTTTCTCGATGTAGATGTCGCGCTGCGGAATGTACGCTTCAGGCTGATAGTAGTCGTAATAGCTGATGAAAAAGTGCACCGCGTTATGCGGGAAGAAGTTCTTGAACTCCTTGTAAAGCTGCGCCGCCAACGTCTTGTTGTGCGAGAGCACCAGCGTCGGCTTGCCGAGATTTTTGATGACGTGGGCGGCCGAGAACGTCTTCCCCGAACCGGTGACGCCCAGCAGCGTCTGCCGATTCTGCCCGGCACGAAACCCGCTCGTAATTTTCTCGATCGCCTGCGGTTGATCCCCCGCCGGCTCGAACGGCGACACGACCTGGAACGGCAACGTCATGCAAAATCTCCCGTTCGACCTGTTCAGACGGCTCGCGTTCGCGGCTCTCCGCAGGAGAGCGCTGCCGGGACGCCCTTGCCGGTGGGGCGTACGGGCGAACTCCCGATCAAACCCCGGCGCCGAGTTGGCGCCCCGTCAGCGCTCTCCTGCGGAGAGCCGCGAACGATACTGGAGAATATCACTTCTCATAGATCCCCGTCGTCACCGTTCCTCCCTGCGTGATCGTGCCGCGCTGCATGGCGTTGGTGTTGAAGACGATCGCCGGGACGCCATGGCGATCGAGGACGATGATGCCGCCGACGCCCGCGTCGCGTTTCGGCAGGCCGTCGAGGACGGTTTGCGCCGCGACGTTGGCCGATTCCCCTTTGTACTTGATGCGGGCCGAAATGTCGTGAGCGACGCTGTGGCGAATGAAGAGTTCGCCGACGCCCGTGCACGACACCGCACAGCTCGCGTTGTCCGCGATCGTTCCGGCGCCAAGGATCGGCGAATCGCCCACGCGTCCGGGCATCACGTACGTAATGCCCCCAGTCGACGTTCCCGCGGCCAGATTCCCTTGAGCGTCGATCGCCACGGCGCCGACCGTGCCGAAATGGACGTCGTCCGCTTCTCGCGCCGAGGTCTTGATGCCGGCCGCCTTCGCTTCGGCGGCCTTGAGTTCGTTCCAGCGATACTCGGTCCAGAAATAAAGCGGGCTCACCATCGTGATCCCTTGATCGCGGGCGAAACGCTCGGCTCCCTCGCCGATCAAAAACACGTGCGGCGATTTCTCCATGACTGCTCTTGCGGCCGTAATCGGGTTCTTGACGCGAGCGACCCCCGCGATCGCTCCCGCCTTGCGCGACTGCCCATCCATGATCGAGGCGTTGAGTTCGTTCCGCCCCTCGCGATTGAAAACCGCGCCCCGGCCGGCGTTGAAAATCGGGTCGTCTTCGAGCACGATGATCGCCGCTTCGACCGCATCGAGACTGGTGCCGCCCGGTTTGAGAAGGGCCGCTCGCCCCGCCTGGAGCGCTCGTTCGAGCCCATCGCGATAGGCCTTTTCTTTGGCCGGCGTGATCTTGTCCTTGGGCTCGGCTCCCGCGCCGCCATGCACGACGAGAACGGTCCTGTCCGCCGGTTGCGCCAATCCCTCCGCCGCAGCCATGGCCAACACTCCCCACACGAAAAAAAGTCGCGTCATGATTCGGATCTCCTGGTGTGCGTTCGTTATCCGCCTCCAGGGAGCGCGCGTCAATGGGGACGGCATACAATGAGCGACATGAACTCACGCCCCGACGCGCTTGCGCGGGCGACGAGGCAAATCCCTAAGGTTGTTACTTGAGCAGGGCGAGGAACTCGATGAGCCGTTACTTCCCGACTCCCGAAGAGCATGCTCGGCGCACGATTTTTCCAGGCGTGACGATCGCCACCTGCGCCGCCGAGTCGATGATGCTCTCGTACGTCGAACTCGAACCGCATGCCGTGGTCGCGGAACATAGCCATCCGCACGAACAAGTCGGCATGGTCCTCGCCGGCAAAGCGATCTTTTGCATCGGCGGCGAAGAAAAGACGCTCGTCCAAGGCGACCGCTACCTCATCCCCGGCAACGTCAAACACCGCGTCACCGCCCTCGACGAACCGGTCCAGGCCCTCGATATCTTCTGCCCGATCCGGGAGGATTGTCTCGCTCAGGAAAAAGGCTGACGGCGCTGCGGGTGCACAGAAAAGGACCTACATGCCGAAATCGCCAAATTTCCGTGAATCATCCCCTTGGTACGGGCTGCATCCCGAAAAATACCAGTACGACAAAGCCTCAAGTCGCCTGAGCGATTGTTCGTAATATTGCAGGGGCAGCGGGCGCGGAAAATTCGGATGCGAAGTCCACTCTCGAACGAACCACGACATGTACCAGAACCCTTCGACCATCCAACGGTCCAGCGTTTCCTGCTGTTCACATTGTTTACAGCACGTCTCCATTGCAGCCGCCAATGTGGAAAAGGCTTCTTTGTCCCAAATCAAGTTCGGTCGCAACTGAATCAAGAAGGAGCCGTCTTGCGCCGTAAACTCGCGCTTCAAAATGTCCAAATACGACTCTGTCATAACGCACCTGCCTTGGCGAAATCCTGGGAACGATCCCGACGATCAACGATTCCGCGAACTCCTCGTAGAATAGTCCTCGCGAGCCCGACGCCTCTTCCACGGGCCTTCCTCCACGCACCGTTCGTCACGCGATCGGCTCAAACCGGCTGGGAATGTTCCCATTCGCGTTTCGCCATGCGCGGGCGAGTCGAGCCATCGGAAAGGCAGCCATGACCCCGCAAGCTCGTTGGACGCTCGTGACTCGTCATCTCGGCTGGGAAGTGCGGGTCTTCGAGCAACTCGAAAGCACCAATACGCATCTTCTCGAACTCGCCGGCGATCCGACGCTTCATGGCCTCGTTGTCATGGCCCGCGCGCAGACGGCCGGGCGGGGTCAGTATGGCCGGGTCTGGTCGGCGCCGCCGCAAAGCAGCGTGCTGGCGTCGCTGCTCCTTTATCCGCCCCCGGCTTTGCGCCGACCGGTGGTGGTGACGGCCTGGGCCGCGGTCGCGGTCTGCGAAGTGATCAAGCAAACGACCGGGCTCGACGCACGCATCAAATGGCCCAACGATATTCTCGTCGCGGGCAAGAAAGTCTGCGGCTTCCTCATCGAACAGCGGACCACGGGCCTGGCTCAGACGCCCCTGGCCACCGTCGTCGGTTTCGGGTTGAACGTCAATCAATCGGCCGCCTCGTTCGCCGCCGCCGGTCTGCCCGATGCGGCGTCGCTCACCAGCCTTTCCGGCAAGACTTTAACGATCGACGCCCTCGCACAGGCCATCATTCAGCGCCTCGACGACGACTACGAAAGTTTACTGACGGGAAACCTCGGCATTCTCGAAGCGGCCTGGCAGTGGCGGTTGGGGCTCGTCGACAAGCCGATCATCGCCCAGTGCGCCGACGGCCCCCACATCGGCGATCTCATCGACGCCAGCTTCGACGCCATCACCCTCCGCTCCGACGGCGAACTCATTCGGCTCCTCCCCGAATCGATCCTGCACTTGAATCCCTATGTCGAGTCGGCGGCGAACCGCGATCTTTAAAGATCGCAGTCAAGCACGCCCTTGGGCCACGACCGCCAGGCTCGTGACCTTCGACCCCAATTTCGTCGGCCAGGGCAATTTCCCGAGCGGCCGCACGTCGATGGGCCAATGTTCATTGCGCAGGCGCTGGACGGCGAGATACGGTCCCGGCAGGACCGATCCGTTGCTCCAGAGAGGCTTCAAGTCGGGAAAGACATCGTGCAGCAAAATGACGCCGCCGGGATTCAACAAAGCGAGGGCCGCGGGAATCTCTTGGTAGACGGTTTTGGCGGTATGATCGCCGTCGAGGAAGATGAAGTCGTAACTCGTTTTCCCCCGGGCCGCCCGAAGAAACGCGAGCGAGTCATGCACGCGGAAGCGCACGTGGTCGGCGCAACCCAAATCGCGAATCATGGCCTGGGGAGAATGAAGAGCGCCCGCCGCCTTCCAGGGGGAAGTCGCGGGATCGTTGACGTCGCGGCAGTCGACCGTTTCCAGCTCGAAGGGGATGCCTGTCGCGGCGTTCGTCTGCATGAGAGCGGTCGCGAAGCTGACGGTCGAACAGCCCAGATGGGTGCCGATTTCGAGAATCCTTCGGGGTTGCAAATAGCTCGTCAAATAGAAGACGGCCCGTCGGTCGCCGGGGTTAACGCCGCCGGTCATGTCGGGCAGTCGGAACGGAGCGAGGCTGCGCTCGGCTTGCTCCCAGGCGGCGGCGCTGGCGCGGGAATTCCAGAGAGAGCCGAGTTCCTCGGGCGTGAACGCGCGCACGGGGGCCGGGAGGGGCGCGATCGAAGGGACCGCCGCCAGCGACCGATATTCGTCGATGAGCAAACGATTGAGAGTGCGCTCGTGCACGGTTTCGCCAAAGACGACCGCCGCGAGAGAATTGCGAAGCCGTTCGAACATGAGAGCCTCAGAGGTTAGAAGCCGCGGCGCTTTTGCGTGCGTGCGCCTCGATGCCGTTGCCGCCGACCCAGGCCTGCACCGACTCCATGCCGCAACGCTGTAAGTGCGTTTCGATCTGCTCCTGGCTGCGCAGATGTTTGTAGGCGTCGGTCAACGTGTCGTGCGTGTCGAGCAGCGCCCAGGTCTTGAGCAAGGCGGGGCTGAGTTCGGGGAAATTGTGCTGATGATCGACGATCGGCGACAGCAAGACGAATGCCGAGCGGATCTTGGGCAGCAGCGGAACCTTGCGGAGCGGCGACACGCGAAAGAGCAGCCACAGCGCCCGGTGCAGCGGCCAGAGGACGTTCGTCAGCAGCGTGCAGAACCGCAGTGAGAAGGGGCTCGAACGTCCCAAGAGAAATCGTCGCAGCAGGCGGCGTGATAACGTGGCCGGATATTCGAGCGAATAGTGATCGATGAGGAGCAAGCCGCCGGGTTTGACGTACGAGCATAAAGCCGACATCGTGCGTTCGGGATCGGGGGTATGCTGAATCACGCCGACGCAAACGACGACATCGAATTGTCGCGGGGCGACGGGGAGACGCGTGATATCGGCCTGGCAGACGAAATAGTTGGCCGCGCTCGAGCAGTTCGCGCGGTTCGCCTCGACCGCGGACGAGAGATCGGCCGCGAACAATTTCGCCCCGGCCGCCAACATCACTTCGCTAAACCGCCCGGCCCCGCAGCCTGCTTCCAAGACATCTTGGCCGCGGAAGACTTCGAGCGAGCCCCCCGCGATTCTCGCCAGGCGATCGCGTGATAGGGTCGTTTTCGTAAAGGAATCGAGTTGCGTGCGGCGAAACGCGTTCCATTGCAGGCCGAACGAGGCCGCATAGTTTTCCTGAGGCACGAACCGAGCGATGCCGTCGACGATGGGATAACGGCATCCGTGCGCACATTGATAACCATCGCCCAGGACGAGCGGCCCGCCATG
>JBAXFO010000186.1:0-7988 GCA_037139885.1 Planctomycetota bacterium | reverse complement strand
CACCCTCGCTCACGCGTCGGGCTACCTCAGCCGAATCGAGCTCACTTATTTAGGGCGTCAACCCGACTCAATTTTCGGTTGAGGCGAGCCGCCGGGCTTGTCCCGGCGGGATAGACCCACCGGCTCACGCCGAAGATTTCGCCTGGACGAGGCGCGAGGGCGCAATGCCGTAGGACTTGAACGAGTCGTTCGGAGCGGCGGCGCATACGAACTCGAGCGAACATGAACGATTACGAATCCACACGCTATCTCGGACTGCCGATCGCCGCGGCTCACCCGTTCCGGCTTGCGTGGACTTCACGGGTTCACGGCGGCCCTCAGCCCGATCTCATCGGAGCGCGTATTCTCGAGATCGGTTGCGGCGACGGCGCCACTCTTTTGCCGCTGGCCGCCCATCAACCCTCCTGGCGCGTGCATGGCATCGATGCCTCGCGGCAGGCGATCGGCTTTGCTCAAGACGGCGCCCGCGCGGGAAATCTTCCCAACGCCACATTCGCCTGCGAGGATCTCGCCGCGGCGACCGTCGAGGCCGACTCGTGGGACATCGTCATCGCGCATGGAGTCTATTCGTGGATCGATCCCGAACGCCGGGCCGCGTTGCTGCGTTTGGCGTACTCGGCTCTGGCGCCGCACGGCTTGGCGTACATCAGTTTCAACGCACTTCCGGGCTGGTCGGTTCGCGGGGCGGTGCGCCATGCCCTGCTGCACAGCCATGGCCAGTCCCAAGACGTTCTCGATCAAATGCTGGCGCATGTCGGCGCCGATGCCTGGGGATCGCTGCTGGCGGCCGAGCTGCGCCGCGCACGGGACTGCCGGGACGACTACCGCGTTCACGAATATCTCTCCGCACACAACGAAGCCTTCTGGGTCGGCGATTTCGTGCGCGACGCCGCAGCCCACGGCTTACGCTGGATCGGAGATGCGCAGTTCGACCTGAACGAAGGCCGGCCCTATGAACAATTACGCGCCGCTCTGGGCATCGCGAACCCGCGCGCCGAGGAGACGATCGACCTGATCGGCTATCGCCAGCTTCGCTGCGCCGTGCTCGCGCGCGACAATTCGCCGACGAACGCCCCTCCCGACGATGCGGCCCTGCTGCAAAACGCAATCATCGCCGGCGTCATCGCGCCTCTGCGGCAGCCGTTCATTCTCGACGACGCCATCGCCGAAACGATGCGGAGCGCTGGGGGCGTCGACATCGATGTTCAAGGGTCCCTGGCCAAAGCCGCCCTTCTGGAACTGGCGCGAATCTACCCGAGCGGCCTTTACTACGACGATCTCCTCGACCATGCACGCCGCATTCTGCACGAACATGGGTTCCATACCCAGGCCGACGCCCATCGCGAAGTCGCCGAGGGGGTCATGCGGCTGTGGCGTGTCGGCGCGCTCGAATTGCGCTCGCACATGCCCGTCGTGGCCGGCATTCGCCCGAATCCGCCCAAAGTATCGCCGTTCACACGCTACGAGGCGACCGTGCGGCCCGCCCTTTCGAGCCCCCTGGGAATTTTGCTGCCGCTCGACGCCCGTGACCGCGCGCTGGTCGCTCAATTCGATGGTTCCCGGACCGAGTTCGATTTGCGAGAATCCGGAGACGAAACGCACGTCGACGAACTGCTCGCCTTACTGGCGCGCTGGGGACTTTTCGTCGCGAACTGATGGACCGCGCGGCTCGACGAATCCATCCACTCAAAGCGAGATCGCTTGCTCCCCATCGACGTCGCGATTTCGCCTAGACATCTTGGTTTTGCGAAGTTAGGATGAAAACTGCCTTGAGCGAAACCCACGCTTCCTCAAGCTCTTACTTACGGAACCGTCATGAACGAACTGGGCCGACTTGTGCCGCGCGGCGGGGGGGACGTGATTCCCCTCGTGCGGACGAAAATGACTGTGGGACGACGCGATTCCTGCGATATCTGCTTGCGTTTTCCAAACGTATCCAGCTTTCACTGCGAATTCACCTTCAAGAACGGCTGCTGGATCATCGAAGACAACGGCAGCAAAAATGGCGTGAAGGTGAACGGCGATCGGATCTCGAAGAAAGTCCTCCATCCCAACGACCTCGTCAGCATCGCCAAGCACGATTTCACCCTCGAATACACGCTGACGGCCGGTAAGGAAACGATGGAAAACATGCTGGAAGAATTGGAGGGGATCATCGAACGGCCGCTGCTCGAAAAAGCAGGCCTGGCCCATCCGCCGCGCCGTCCTGGGCAGCCGGGCGCCGCCGGCAAGCTGAATCTCCCCCCCTTGCGGCTCGACGACTTTCACGATGAGTTGGGCGATTGATGCGTCCGCTCGTCGGTTGGTCCCTCTGGTTGCTTTTCACTCTAGCCTGGACGGCCGCGCTCGTGGCGCCCATCAGCGCGCCCACCTTCGGCGCCACGGAAGAAATGCGCGGGCTCGTCCGGTTGCTCCTCGCCAAGACAGCGCACGTCACCGTCTATGCCTGTTGGGCGGCGTTCACCAGTTGGCTTCGCGCCCCCTTGCGTGTCCGTCTCTTTTTGCTCATGTTCTTGATGGCTCATGCGGTCGGCACCGAATGGGCGCAAACCTATGTGCCCGCTCGCTTCGGGTCGCTTCGCGATGCGGCTCTGGATCAGGCCGGGATCTTCATCGGCGTGCTCGCGAGTTTCCGCTGGTGGACGGAGCCCGATCAGCGATCGTAATAGGTGCGGCGCTTAACGCGACGACGGAACCCGGTCGGCGGCCCAGCGCAACGCTCCGGGCATGAGCCGTTGACCGGTGGCGATGTCGTGGCGGCCGTTGGGGTCGTAGTTTACTCCCACTTCAATGCCGCGCTGCTTGGCGACATAAAGGAAACTCTCGACCTGGGCGGCGATGTTGAATTCGTCCTTGCCGCCGTACGCAACGTAGAGGTTCAATTCGCCCGGCTGCAAATTGTGGCGTTCCATCAATTCGATCGGGTTGATCTCGCTGATGCCGCTTAGCGCCTGCGCGCCTCGGCCGAACATGGGCACGAACAGATCGCTGAAACGCAGGACGAATAAACGCCGCCGGCCAAGCGCTTCGAAGCCGCGCATCTTTTCTCGGTAGCCGAAACATTCCGGGTCGAAGTCGCTACGATATTTACCCTGGCAGTCGACAAAGCGCAGGTTCAAAAGCGGCATGAAGCCGATGGCGGTTTTAACGCGATCCTTGTGTTTGATGGCCTGGGCGAAAGCCGCGGAGCCCCCCATGGAGGCGCCGATGATGGCGTGAGCTTCCCGTTCTGGCCGGATGGGGAAATTCTCCATCACGAAATTCCACACGTCGGTCATCAAATAATCTTCGAACGCCCCGGCCCGCGAGTTCGCCCAAAACGAGGCAGGATCCAGAAGCGTGGCCCTGCCATGGACGCTGCCGTCGGGCGCGACGATGATCGACGGCGGCATCGTTCCGTTCGCCATCGCCTTGTCAAACGACTCGACCTGCGCCTGTAAAAAGAATTGCTCGTCCTGAGCGGCGCCATGTAAGAAGAACGCCATCGGATAGCGTTTGTTCGGATCGAAATTGGGCGGCAGATAAACGTACATGCTCCGCTTCTGGTTCAATGCGGGAGACCAGATGCGGCGGTCGGCGCCGTGGTTGTTGGTCAAGTCGATGAGTTGACCGGAAAGATTGCGATTGATGCGAACGAATTGATGCTTGCCGAGCAACGCCGGCGGCGCTTGCCCGAGCCCGACGCCATCGACCCAAAAGGTCACGAGCCACCAGAATTCCATACGAGCCACCGCCTGGAAATGACGCGTGAACGGACCCGCCTTGGGGAGGATACTTTGTTATCGTCTTGCAGGAAGCAAGGAACGCAGAGAATTGCCGAACCCGGCTTTGAGAAACGTCGGCATGCACCGATGGCGTTGGCGATGACGATTGGAATTGTCGTAGCGGCTTGTGTCGTCAGGCCGCAGCGCGGAGGCCGCCCGTGAGTTCGCGGGCGATTTGATTGTTGAGCACATCTTCCAGTTCGCGCAAGATGCGGGCGACCAGACCTCCATCCATGACGCGGTGATCCCACGACAGACGCACGTCCATGCGGTTGTTCTCGTCGAACAGACCGAAGTGAATCGTGGCCGTCAGGATGGGCGTCAGATTGAGCAAACCCGCGCCGAGCGAGCCAACCGAAGAGATGCCGAAGGTGCCGAAATTATGGCAGCGACGCCGACCGAAGACATTGAGAGCCGCCCACCAGAAAAGACGCCGGAACGGCCAGGGAATGCGGCTCACGCCCAGCGAGCGTTGATAAGCGCGCAGCGATTCGAGCGGCGCTTCTTTGTGCTGTCGAACGAGTTCGTCGATCTCCTGGATGGAGCGGTTTTCGGGGCTGCGGATCAGGCAATAGACGATGACGTGCTCGTCGCCCTGCTCGCGCTCGACGTTGAGCGAAACGATGTTATGGGGATGTTCGTAGAACCGCGGCCGGGGAAATTTGAGGTACGAACGCCGCAGTTCCGGATGATCGCGACCGACGATCGCGAAGGCCTTGGCGAAGAGAGAGCACCAACTGGGCCGGGGCTGGCAAGCGGCGCGGGCGGCGACCAAAGGCGAAAGGTCCATGCGCCGGTCGGCACAATTCGACGGTACGTTTCGGCTCAACTCCATCAGATCGATGACGAGTTGGCGAAACGGCGAGATGGACAACGAGCGGCCGACAATCTTCGACATGGAAGGCCCCGCGCGAACGCAGCCCGGTTAATTGGGATTCTCAATTTTCATCGGCGATCTCCTCGTCAGAAGTCTTGAAGAACCGCGTACAGAATCTGTCGTTTTCGGAATCGAAGCGGTAAAAGCGGCAATGTCGACGCGGCGCCGAAGCGTCGCGAACCCGGCTCACTTCGTCGGCACGCGAATTTCCATGCCTTCGCGGAGCGGCTGTTCGGGTTGCAGACCGGGGTTCAGGCGATAAATGTCGACCCAGCGGAGCGGATTGCCGAGTTGGCGTTCGGCGACTTGCGAGAGGTACATGCCCGCGGCAGGGACGCGGTACGACGTGACGCCCGCATTGTCGACGGCGGGCGGCCTGGCGCCGAGCGGAGCCGGAGGACTGATGCCGATGTCTTGCGTGAGCGGGCGAACGGGCGCAGGCGGCGTGACCGGAGGCAGCGAAGACGTCGCCGACACGAATCGGCCGTAGCGGTCGAGCAAGTAATTTTGCGAAGGCAGCCAAACCGGCGTGCCCGGCGCGAGGCGGGCGGGCTGCGCTCGAACGCTGTCGACGGCATTGGGCAAATCGCGGTTGTATTCCTCCAGGGCACGGGCGAACGATTCATTGCCGTATTGACGGGCCGAGATGGACGCAAAACTTTCATTGCCCTGGCAGATGTAGCGTTGCGGGCTTTCGGTCTTCACAAGCGGCACGTTCGTCGGCACGGCGGGAGCCACCAGCGGCGCGACGTTCATCGGCGGCGCCGGTTGCGGCGGAAACGAATCGTTCGGCGGGCCCGGCAGCGTCGGCACCGGACTATTATTTGGCGTCGGCGGCGCGGGAGGCGTTCCAACGGGGTTCGCGCCAGGGTTCGTGCCGAAGGGATTGCCGCCAAAAGGCGGTTGCGGCGGCGGCGGCGCGGGCTGTGTGATCGGCGGCTGAGGCTGTGTCGCCGGCTTCGGCTGGACCGAGGCGGGCGGCGGCGGATTGTCAAAGCCGGGGCTTGTGATCGGAGGCGCGGGGGTCGGCGGCGTCGAACCAAACGGATTCGACACCGGAGGAACCGTCGGCGCGAAATCCGAGGGGGGTTGCGGAGCGCTGCCCGGTCCCGGAGTCGGCGGAAAACCGACGGGAGGCATCGGGGTATCGATCGGAGGACGCGGCGTCTCAGCGCCAAATGGCGACGGAGCGGGGTTCTTCGGCGGAGCTACGGTCACTCCCGGCGGGGGCGGCGGTTGACTGCCGCCGCCAAACACAACCGGCGGAATTTCGCCAGCCGGAGGAGTCGGATTTCCGGTGAAACTCGGCGGAGCGGGCGTATCGTTCTTGGGATTGGGTTTCGCGCTGCCCCCGCCGACGATGGTGTTGTCGACGAGCGTCACCGGCGGCAACGTCAACTTGGCGGGATCGGGAAACGCCGGCAGATCGTTGAGGGCCTTCTTGGTTCGGTCGTTCAGGTCGTTCGCGAAGCCTTCGATCTTCTTATTTGTGCCGTCGATGAGGTTGTTGCTGGAATTGATCAGGTCGTTCTTGGTCTTCTCGATCGCGGCGCGCGCGGCCTGCTCCTGCTCGCGGATCTTGTTATTGAGATCATTGCTGACATCGACCAGCGGCTTGGTGACATCGGGAACTTTGGGCAGATCAATCTCCACGGCGGGCGCACTGGGAAACGAGGGGGGCGTAAAGCTTCCCGGCGGCGGTGGGGCGGGAAAGCCGGACGATTGCCCGGGCAGCGGCCCTTCGCTGAGAAACGTCGCCGGCAACGTGGCGGGAGCGACCGGCTGTTGCAGCGCAGGCTTGAGGCCGTCGAGGTCTTTCGCGACTTGATCGACGACGGCTGCGATGCCTTCGGGCGGTTTGGGAACATCCCCCTTGTACATCTTCGTGCCGACAACGATGCCGACCAGGCTGAGAAACGACCCGGCGACCGCGGTTCCGATCTTGACTTCACGACTCATGATCCACCCTCCCTGCCGACGCGGCGCTGGGCTTCAATAGGAGCGCCAAACCGCGTCAGGGCCTTCCCTCGTCCGTGAGGGATTTGTGTTTTACCCGAAAGCCGTGTTTTCAAACAAGACGAAGGTTTCTTGCGAAATCGACCGCTGCCGCTCCGCGCGCGGTAGATTCGTTGCTTGCGAAAAGGTCGAGGGGGGGAAGGCCGTGCCCGACCGCGGAAACGACGCATGTCAGTCCTCTTCGTCATCGTCCTCGTCGACATGTTTCGGCCAGCGCGGTTTACCCGAGGGGAGCGACGGATCGAACTTGCGCGCGATCCGCAATTTCGCGCTGCGGCTGCGCGGGTTGACGGCAATCTCGTCGTCGCTCGCCATGATCGGCTTTCTCGTCACGACTTGCCACGTTTCCGCAACCCGAAAGGCCCGCTTCACCATCCGGTCTTCCAGCGAATGAAAGCTGATGATCGCCGCCAACCCGCCCGGCTTCAGGAACTCGGGCAAGGCGACCAAAAGCCGTTCGAGAGCGCCGAGTTCGTCGTTGACGGCGATGCGCAGAGCTTGAAACGTGCGCGTGGCCGGGTCGATGTGCGAACCCTTCGAACGCGGCACGCAACGTCGCACCAATTCGGCGAGTTGCCGGGTCGTCTCAATCGGACTCGACTTTCGCGCTTCGACGATGACTTTGGCGATCCGCCGACTCAACCTCTCTTCGCCGTACTGATAAATCAGATCGGCGAGTTCTTTCTCTGGCAAACGGCGTACCAGATCGGAGGCGGGTTCGCCGCTCGTGGGATCGAGCCGCATGTCGAGCGGGCCGTCATGCTGGAAACTGAAGCCCCGTGCGGGATTGCCGATTTGATCGCTGCAAAAGCCGAGATCGCAGAGGAACGCGTCGATGGCGCCGACTTGTAACTCTTGCAAGACATCGGCGAAATTTTCAAAGTTCGCGTGGACGAGGCGGACGGGCAAGCCGCCCAGCCGGGCGCGAGCGAACGTCAACATATTGGGATCTTGATCGAGGCCGATGACCATGCCCGAGGGGCCGATTCGTTCCGCGAGCAGCTTGGTATGGCCGCCCACGCCGACCGTACCATCCACGATGATTTGGCCTGGTTGCGGATCGAGCCCCGCAAGAATCTCGGCGGCGAGAACGGAAACATGAACCGGTTCAGTCATCGGAGCCATCCTTCAAAACCCGTCTCGCGCCCAGGGCCGAATCATTCTACGACGCTTCGAAGAGGTGAGCTGCGGGAGCAATCGCACGGCGAGATCCGTAGGGTGGGTTGAGCCAGCAGGCGAAGCCCACCGAAAGGTTGGCGGCGAAATCCGACGTCGGTTTTCGAAATGGGGAAAGCGTTTGCACCTTTTGGTGGGCTTCGCTCCGCTCAACC
>JBAXFO010000185.1:0-8007 GCA_037139885.1 Planctomycetota bacterium | reverse complement strand
ATCTTGGTCTCACCCGGCGCGGCGAAGATCGTGGGCCGCACGCTCGCCGCAATACCCACCCCATCTCCTGGCGCCTGGGCCCGCAACGCGGAACCGATTCCCCAACCCCAAACGAGAATGACCGACCAGCGCACGCAGGCAGGGATGCGGAAAGTATGTGGCTTGTTGAACATGTTTACCCCGTCTTCCTTCGCTCACGCAACCTCATCGCGCCAACCGGCACAACCGGTTCCACCCTCAATATCGGCAAAGTCGCCTGCCTCGGTTCGGCAATTCAGGAAATTCCAAGATTCGACTCGATTCACCCCGTTTACGCGGCGATGGCGAACCGTGACAAGAAGCCGCGAGCAATTCCGAAGCAACTCCGCGGCTCCCTCCCAGGCCCGCGACCTCGCTGGAGCAAGGCCCTTTGTAACTTTCTCATGGGCCAATGTTGGGCGCTTGGTAGAAAATACATTTCTGTACACTATCACCCTTCTGTTCACCGCCCCTATTCCCTGGCCCTCAACCTCCATTAAGACAACGTGTTACATCAGATTGTCAGAATCTTGCTCGTTTTGGCATCAGCCGTGCAATTACCGTTTCCTCAACGAGACAACGGCAGAACATTCAACCCCTTCGGAGCATCGCCATGAACCGGATTTCCTCGCACTTCCCGCAAACGCAGACCAAGACGCAAGGTCACCCCGCCCTGCGAGCGGAGCGGAAGCTGCAGATGGATACCGACGCGATGGTTCGCGACATGGCCTTCGTGTTGAAGATGACGCAGCGCGTCAAAGCGGAAATTCTCGAAGAAACCGCGAGCGAGAACCTCGCGGTCTAGGCGGGATCCGATGGGTGCAATCTTCCGAAACAAATAAACCTTCGTTCGACGCGCCGGTTCGAACCCGGCGGCGGGGTCACGATGGACCTCACCGTAACGCAGGGGATGGTCTCGCTCATCCCTCCAGGCCCTGAATGAACACATTCACTTCATCCCCTTCAATTCCACGTCGACTTTGCCGGGCCTCTGCCTCTTATCACCTCGTCACTACGACCCACGCCAGGTATCGTCCGTTCTTTTATGAACCCTCTCGTAGCCAGCGAATATAACGAAACAGATGCACGGTCCATTTCGAACGGCTCGCGTTTTGACGGGGCCCACGGGGGCGGGGAAGACGCGACTTGCGCTTGAGATCGCGGGGCGGTTGAACGCTGAGATTGTGTCGATGGATTCGATGGCGCTTTATCGCGGCATGGATATCGGCACGGCGAAGCCGACCGTCGCCGAGCGGGCGGCGATCGCGCATCATCTCGTCGATGTGCTCGATCCCTGGGAATCGGCCAGCGTGGGGTGGTGGCTCAAGCAGGCGGAGTTGGCGTGCGTGGAGATTGCGCAACGCGGCAAGACGGCGCTCTTCGTTGGGGGGACGCCGCTGTATTTGAAGGCGCTGATCTTCGGGCTGTTCGAGGGGCCGCCGGCGGACGAAGCCATTCGCCAACGTTTAACCGCCGAGGCGGAGCGCGATGGGGCGGAAAGTTTGCATCGGCGCCTGCAAACAGTCGATCCGCCCGCCGCGGCGAAGATTCACGCCAACGATGTGCGACGCGTCATTCGGGCTCTGGAAGTCTTCGAAAGGACGGGGCAACCGATTAGCGCTCAGCAAACGGAGTGGATGGCCGTCCCCGCCGATCAACCTCCGACGATTCCCTGGATCAATTGGCCGCGAGCCGAACTCTACGAACGCATCGACCGGCGCGTCGAGGCGATGTTTGCGGAGGGGTTGGCGGAAGAAGTGCGGCACGTGACATCGCTGCCGAAACCGCTGAGCCGTGAGGCCGGTCAGGCGCTGGGGTATCGCGAGGTGGGTGAATATTTGACGGGGCGGATGTCGCTGGCGGAGGCGATCGCGGCGGTGAAAACGCATAGCCGGCAGTTCGCAAAGCGGCAGGTGACGTGGTTTCGGCATCTGCCGGGGTGTTTCCCGGTGGCTCCCGAATTGACAGGGCATCTCTGGCATCCCACAATATGAATGTTACTGTCTGCGGGCTGCCTGACGACCGATTGTTCGTTCGAGACTTTCCCATGCCGAAATCCACCGTGACCTTCCAGGTTCTGGAAGGGATCGATAAGGGCCGCGTCTTCCGGGAGCTCCCCACGCCTCTCACGGTCGGCCGGGAGGAAGGCAACATTCTTCGACTCAACGACGAACGGGTCAGCCGCTTTCACGCCAAAGTTCAACTCGACGACAACGACTACATCCTCACCGACCTCGAAAGCACCAACGGCACGCGCGTCAACGGCTCCATCGTGACCATCCGTCGCCTACGGTTCGGCGATCGGATTTCCGTCGGGCGATCGATCTTGATCTACGGCTCCAACGAGGAGATCGCCGAACGCATGGCCCATCTCGAAGCCAACCCGCATCCGATTTCCAATACGAGCTTGCCGTCGGCGGAGGGGGACGATTTAAAAACCGTGCAGGGGCAGACGTTCGGGAATCCCTCGGACAACAACGTCGATTTCGAAGTGCGCCTCGATGAACCGATTCGGCAAACGCCCGACGCCATCTACATCGGCTCGAAAGTCCTGCCCCCGTTGCCGCTCAAAATGACGGCGTCGCAAGCGGCCCGGTTCGCGGAGATCGTCGATTTTCTTCATCGCGGCTTGGTCGATGCGACCGAAAACATCGAAGCGAACGACGAAGGAACCCGAGTCGTTCTCGACTTCCCCGACTGGCAGCGCATCCAAGGCGTCGAACTTCTGCTGGCTCGCTATCTACGCCTCATTTCCGAACCGCAAGAGCCGGCGGCCGGATCGGCCTGAGCGCAGGCGGCGGCGCCGAACGGTGCGGCTATAGCCAGCGCTCTTTGAACTTTCCTTCCTTAGAGAATCTTCCATGGCGACATACAAGGTCATCGGCACGCGTCCAATCCGTCACGATGGCGTCGACAAGGTGACGGGCCGGGCTCTTTACGGGGCCGATATTCAAATGACCGGCCTGCTTCACGGCCGCGTGCTGCGCAGCCCCTACGCCCACGCACGGATCAAATCGATCGACGTGAGCGAGGCTCTGAAGCATCCGGGCGTCGAGGCAATCGTGACCTCCGCGGATCTTGCGGATCCGGGCGACCGCGTTGCGGAGCTCGGCGAAGGCTCGGTCAAGCTGCACGATCTCAGCAGTAACTGCCTGGCGCGCGGCAAGGTTTATTATCAAGGGCATGCCGTGGCGGCGGTGGCGGCGAGCAGCCCGCAGATCGCCGAAGAGGCCGTGCGCAAGATCAAGGTCGACTACGAGGTTCTCCCGGTCGTCATCGATGTCCGCAAGGCGATGGCCGAGGGAGCGCCCATCCTGCACGAGGGACTGGTGACCGAGTCGCTCGCCGCGAATGGGGCGAAGAAGCCGACCAACATCGCCAAACACGTCCAGTTCAAACTCGGCGATCCGGACCATGCGTTTCAAACCGCGGCCGTGGTCGTCGAACGGGAGTTCAACACCGCCACCGTGCATCAAGGCTACATCGAACCGCACAACGCGACCGCTCTCTGGCATCACGACGGAACCTTGACCGTATGGTGCAGCACGCAAGGATCGTTCAGCGTGCGCGGCCAATTGGCGGAATTGTTGGAGATGCCGACCTCGAAGATCAAGGTCGTACCCATGGAGATCGGCGGCGGCTTCGGCGGCAAGATTCGCGTCTATCTCGAACCGGTGGCCGCGGCGCTCAGCAAAAAGACCGGCAAACCGGTGAAGGTCCTGATGAGCCGCGAAGATGTCATCAAAGCGACCGGGCCGACTCCTGCGTCGCACATCAAGGTCAAGATGGGGGCCGACAAGAACGGCCGACTGGTCGCGGCTCAGGCGAGCCTCGCTTACGAAGCCGGGGCGTTCGCCGGGTCGCCGGTCGGTCCGGGATGCATGTGCATCTTCGCGTGCTACGACATTCCGAACGTTCACATCGATGGGTACGACGTCGTCGTCAACAAGCCCGCGACGTCGGCTTATCGGGCGCCCGGCGCTACCAACGCCGCCTTCGCTTCCGAATCGGTCGTCGACGAAATTTGCGAAAAGCTCAAGATCGATCCGCTCGAGTTCCGCTTGAAGAACGCCGCCAAGGAGGGGACGCGCCGCGCCGATGGGCCGACGTATCCGCGCGTCGGCCTCGTGGAAACGCTGCAAGCGGCCCAGAGCCATCCGCACTACACGGCGCCGCTCGCCCAAGGGACGAATCCGCATTTCAAGCGTGGCCGCGGCGTCGGCATCGGCTTCTGGTTCAACATCGGGCTGAAGTCGGCGGTGACGGCGACTCTCAACGCCGACGGCGTCGTGAATCTGCTCGAAGGCTCGACCGACATCGGCGGTACGCGCACATCGCTGGCGATGCAATTCGCCGAAGCGATCGGCCTCACGGCGAGCGACATCCGACCCGCCATCGGCGACACCGACACGATCGGCTACACCGATGTCACCGGCGGCAGCCGCGTCACCTACGCCACGGGCATCGCCTGCTATGAAGCCGCCCAGGACATGAAACGGCAGATCATCGAGCGGGCCGCGGGCATTTGGAAACTCAAGCCCGACGAAGTCGGCTTCGACGACGGCGCCGTCTTCGCCAAGAGCGACGCCGGCAAACGCCTCACTGTGAAGGAATTCGCCGCCAAAACCGCGCATCATGGCGGAGCGGTGACGGCGCGGGCGTCCGTCGATCCCGTCTTTCCCGGCGGCGCCTTCGCGGCTCACATCGTCGATGTCGAAGTCGATCCCGAGACGGGGAAAGTCGGCATCCTGCGTTACACGGCCGTGCAAGATTGCGGCAAGGCCATCCATCCCAGCTATGTCGAGGGCCAGATTCAGGGCGGCGTCGTCCAGGGCATCGGCTGGGGGCTCAATGAGGAATACTACTATAACGACAAGGGGGAGCTCATGAACGCCAGCTTCCTCGATTATCGCATGCCGACGGCGCTCGATCTGCCGATGATCGATACGGTGATCGTCGAAGTGGCGGATCCGAATCATCCCTACGGCGTCCGCGGCGTGGGCGAAGTGCCGATCGTGCCGCCGCCCGCCGCTCTCGCCGCCGCCTTGCACAACGCCCTGGGGGTCCGCATGAGCGAGTTGCCGATGTCTCCCGCGCGCGTCGTGAAAGCTCTCAAGTAAACGGGGCTTGCACGTCGCTTTTGTTGCGCGCCCCGCCCGGATCGCCGCCGCCTGGCGCACTGAGGAAAACGCCTCATCGAGCGATGACACCTAAGTGTCATCGCTCACGGAAAATTTTTCGCTTGACTTTGAGTCGCCGTCAGCGGATTTTAAGCCCTTGTGCAGCTGTCTTGCTTCGACGATCCGGCTGAAAGGACTCTGGCATGAACGACATCGACTCCCTTTGGTTGGACCTTTTGCAGAATCCGCACGACGACGAAGCCCGTCTGCGTTACGCACACTGGCTCGACGACCGCGATCATCCCCGCGGCGAATTCATTCGGCTCCAGTGCCAGCTCGAAAAACTCCCCCTCGCGAATCCGCTCCGCCTCGAATTGGAATCCCGCGAACACGAACTCCTCGCCGACCACGAACGCGAATGGCTCGGCGATCTCGAGCCCCTCATCGACTGGGCCGTCTTCCACCGCGGCTTTCCCTCGGAAATCTCGACGTCGTGCGATATCTTCCTCCAGCACGGCGACCTGATCGTGAGCCGGGCCCCCATGCCGATGATTCACCTCAGCGGCGTGCGTGACCGCATGAGCCGCCTCGCCGACTGCGCCGCCCTACGCAAGGTTTCCTTTCTCGATCTGTCGAACAATCACCTACGCGATCAGGGGGTCAAACTGCTGGCCAATTCCGCGCACATCGGCAATCTCGAAGGCCTGAATCTCAGCAGCGTCGGTCTGGGCGACGGCGGCGCCCGCGCCTTGGCCGAATCGACTCGCCTCGTCGGCCTGCGCGAACTCTACCTCTGCGACAACCGCATCACCCGCGCCGGCTTCCGAGCCCTCGCCGACACCCCTTTGGTTCAACAACTCGAAACCCTCAGCCTGCGCTTCAACGACTGCGACAATGGCCGCGATATGCTCCGCGCCGACCCGGCCTTGTCGCTGCATCTCTGAAAGCGTTGAAATCCTCTTAATCGAACCGCAAGCGCTCGCGAATATCGAACATGGCGGCGACGCCGGCCGCCTCGAACGCCGCCATCGCATTTTCGTTCATTCCGAACAGGATCATGCCCATGTCGGCTTTGTCGAGACGGTCGCGGAGCGTCAGCAACGAGGCGATCGTCGCGCCAGGCAATTGCGTCACGGCGCTGAAGTCGAAGTAGACGTTCCGCAGGCCCGACTCTTTGGCGAGCTCCAAAAGTTCCTCGACGAAGGCGGCGGCCGACATCGCGTCGAAATCGTGCCCCGTCAGAGCGACGAGAATGCCGTCATGAACGTTGCGGATCAACCACGGATGGGCGATAAATTGCATCGACATAACCATCTCCTGTAAGACATGGGAAACGTGGCTTCGGCGAACGGCGCGATGTGCGAAATGAAACAGCGCCGGAAGGGCAACGCGATTGTACCACGTCCGCAGCGGTTGGGAACGCTCGTTTGCCGCGACCGCTATTGCGACCTCCGAGAACGTGATATAATCGCGTGAGTTGGGGGATTCCAAGGGAAGTTGCATGAGCACGTCGCTAGAGAAATTGGACGCTCCGAAGGCGGGGCTGTCCGAATTCGACCGTCGCAACAATCGCACGCGATTCGGCTTTCGCTGGACGAATTATTTGCGGATGTGGTTCGGCACCCCGTCGCGGCGCCGCCTCGCCTATGCCGCCCTGCAAATCGGCCCGATTCGCTATTGGGAAAAGCAGTACGCCAAGCTGACCGACAAGGAAATTTTGCAAAAGGGCTTCCGCCTCAAGGGTCGCGCTCGCGGCGGCGAATCGCTCGATAAACTCCTGCCCGAAGTCTTCGCTCTGACGAGCGAGGCGGCCTGGCGCACTCTCAAGATGCGGCCCTATGACGTGCAGCTTGCGGCAGGCGTTGTCCTGCACAAAGGAGGCCTCGCCGAAGTCGCCACCGGGGAAGGCAAAACGCTCATCGCCACCTGCCCCACGGCTCTCAACGCCTTGCTCGGCAAAGGCGCGCACGTCACCACCGTCAACGATTACCTCGCCCTGCGCGACGGCGACTTGACCTCGAACATTTACAACGCCGTCGGCCTGGGCGTCGGCATCTTGCAGCAAAAGATGGAAGACGCCCATCGCACGCTCGCTTACCAACAGGACATTACCTACGGAACCGCGAGCGAGTTCGGCTTCGATTTCCTACGCGATCGCTTGAAGCTCAAGGGGAGCAGCGCCAACGCCGTGCCGTTCTGGTCGGCGTGGGAAGCGGGCGTCGCTTCGCAGCCGCGCGATCCGAAGGTGCAGCGCGGGCATCATTTCGTCCTCGTCGATGAGGCGGACAACATTTTCATCGACGAGGCGCGCACGCCGCTCATCATCGCCTCGCCGACGCGCAAGGCCACTCCCGAGGAAAGCGTCGTATATAAATGGGCCGACGATCTCGCCCGCCGCATGGAACGCAATCATCACTTCTTCCTCGACGACAAGAAGCAAAAGCTCGAACTCACGGATCTGGGCCGGCACATTATCCGCTATGCGAATCCCCCCAGCGGCAAGCACTCGCATGCCATGGACAAGATGCACGAGCACGTCGAGCGCGCTCTGCAAGCGCACTATCGCTTCCGCCTCGATCAGCATTATCTCGTCGAAGATGAGAAGATCGTCATCATCGACGAATCGACCGGCCGCCGCATGCCCGATCGGCACTGGCGCGATGGGCTGCATCAAGCCGTCGAAGCCAAGGAGAACGCGCCGATCACCATGGCTTCGGACCATGCCGCCCAGATCACCTATCAAACGTTTTTCAAACTTTACACGAAACTTTGCGGCATGTCGGGCACGGCCGAACAAAACTTTTTCGAGCTGCTCCGCGTCTATCGCCTCTGGGTCGTCACCGTGCCGACCAATCGCCCTCGGCTCCGC
>JBAXFO010000184.1:0-8013 GCA_037139885.1 Planctomycetota bacterium | reverse complement strand
CCCGAAACGCTGCCCGACGTCTCCGCTCCTTCTGCGAAACCAACCGCACCGACAGAGCGGCTGTTCAGCGAGCCGGCGGTTCCGTTTTTCTCCCAGCCTGCTCAGGCTCCCGCGCTGCCGCCGGTTCCCGTGGAGACGGTCCCGCCGATGTCGGTGGAGAGAATCGCCGAAACGTTTCGCATTCCTCTCGACGCGCCGCTCGGCTACACGGGGCCCTCGAGCGTTGTGCCGCGTGAGACGCAATCGAGCGAGCGCTTCATTCCGGTGGAAGACCGCTGGCGGATCGGTTTTCCCATGTGGGATCGTTACGGCAAGGGGCACCCGCCCGTGGATGATTATCCTTATGTCGTCGGCAACTGGTGGGATCCGTTCAACCAGAACGTTCTTAAAGGCGACTATCCGATCATGGGCCAGAGCACTTTCTTCGTGTTCACGGCCAGCAGCCGCACGATCGTCGAAGGTCGGCAAGTGCCGATTCCGACGACGCCGTACGAGAGCACGTCGCGGCCGTTTTCGCAGCCGTTTTTTGGGCGGCCCAATCAGGCGGCGGTGAATCAGTTCGTCACGCTGTCGTTCGATCTCTTTCACGGCGACGCCGCGTTTCGGCCGGTCGACTGGCGGTTCAAATTGACGCCGGTGTTCAACGTCAACTATCTCGCCAACCAGGAAATCGGCATCATCAATCCGAACGTCGAAACGGGACTCGATCGCACGCGGTCGTTTGTTTCGCTGCAAGAATGGTTCTTCGAAACGAAGCTCGCCGACATCGGGCCCAATTACGATTTCGTTTCCGCCCGCATCGGCTCGCAGCCGTTCAACCTCGATTTTCGCGGCTTCCTGTTCGCCGACACCAACCTGGGCGTGCGTCTGTTCGGCAACCGCAACTCGAACCGCGAGCAGTTCAACCTCGTCTATTTCGACCAGCGCGAGAAAGACACCAACTCGGGCCTCAACTCGTTCAACGAACGCAATCAGCAGATCTTGGCTGCCAATTACTACGTTCAAGACACGCTGTTTCCCGGCTACACCTCGCAAGTCAGCATGCTGTACAACCGTGACGATCCGACGTTCAAATTCGACCGCAACAACTTCCTCGTGCGCCCCGATCCCGTCGGCGTGTTCCAACCGCACGGTCTCGATGTCGTCTACTTCGGGTTTGCCGGCGATGGACACATCAATCGCTTCAACATCACCCACCAGTACTATTGGGCCGTCGGGCACGATTCGCGGAACCCGATGGCGAACAAGCCGCAATCGATCAGCGCCCATTTTGGCGCGGTCGAGCTGTCGTACGATCGTGACTGGGTCCGCTTCCGCACGTCGTATCTTTTCGCGTCCGGCGACAACAATCCGAACAACAGCCAGGCATGCGGCTTCGATGCGGTTTTCGACGATCCGAATTTCGCGGGCGGCGAGTTCAGCTACTGGCAGCGGCAGGCGATCCGGCTCTTCGGCGTCAACCTCACCAACCGCGGCAGTTTCCTGCCGAACCTGCGTTCGAGCAAGATCCAGGGGCAGAGCAATTTCGTGAACCCCGGTTTGCAACTGCTCAACCTCGGCATGGATTTCGAAATCACGCCGAAATGCCGGCTCGTGACCAACTGCAATATGATGTGGTTCGAACAGGTCGCCGTGTTGCAGACGTTCACTTATCAAGAGGCGATTCACCGCTTCATCGGCACCGACTTGAGCGCGGGCATCGAATATCGGCCGCTGCTCAATAACAATGTGATCATCAATTTTGGGGCGGCGACTCTGCTCCCCGGCGTGGGCTTCCACGATCTTTACGACAACATCGTCGGCGGCGCCAACCCCATGGCGGCGGCTTTCATCGATGTGATATTAACCTACTAACTGTCAGTAATAGCCGCGGCCCCGCTCCGAAAAGAAATCCGTCACGCTGTCGTTGCGGACCCAAGCCGGCCCCTTGGGGGCCGAAATCGCCGAACGGCTCCGAATTCGACGGCCCCCAAGGGGCCGGCTTGGGTCACGCACGTCCTGTCCGAGGAGTTCGGCACGGATCGGGTTGATTCTCGAGATGATCTTGACGAATCCGCCGAAATCAGCGACACGACCGCATGCATCCGTTCCGCCCGGGGAGCGAGACGTCACGCGAGGATCGCTATGTTCGGCAGACTCCCCAATCTCGTTCGCCAGATCGCGCTGGTGCTCCTTGCCGTGGGCGTTGGCCCCGTGTTGCTGCACTACGCGTTGTTTGGGCAGGAGGCGTTGCGGCCGCGAACGTTGCTCGCACAATCGAAAGACGAAGCGTATTCGAAAAGCGCCGGGTGCGTTCAGTGTCACCAAAACTCCCATGATCCGCATTTCAAAGATTCGTTCCATCTGGGCTGCGTCGACTGTCACGGCGGCAACGCGGCCGCATCGACCAAAGAACTCGCCCACATCCAGCCGCGCTTTCCCGCCGCTTGGCCCACGCCGGCGAATCCGATTCGTTCCTACACGCTGCTGAACCACGAAGCTCCCGAGTTCATCCGCTTCGTCAATCCCGGCGATCTACGCATCGCACATCTCTCGTGCGGCAACGCGGGCTGCCATCCCAAGGAAGTTGACGACAATAAATCGAGCATGATGACGCACGGTTGCATGCTCTGGGGCGCGGCTCTTTACAACAATGGCGCGGTGCCCAACAAGCGCGCTCGCTTCGGCGAAAGCTACAGCATGAATGGCGTTCCCCAGCGGGTTTTGACGCTCCCCGCGCCGACCGACGACGACATCGTCCGCAAGGGCGTGCTGCCGTTTCTCGATCCGCTGCCGCGCTTCGAAATCACGCAACCGGGAAACTTACTCCGCTTCTTCGAACGCGGCGGCCGGTTTCGGCCCGAGATCGGCATTCCCGAGCGGCTCGAAGAATCGGGCAAGCCGCGCACGCGCCTCAGCGAACGCGGTTTGGGGACCGAGAATCGCACTGATCCGGTCATGGTCGGCCTGGCGCGCACCCGCCTCCTCGATCCCACGCTCAACTTCCTCGGCACCAACGACCACCCCGGCGATTATCGTTCGAGCGGTTGCACGGCTTGCCATGTCGTGTACGCCAACGATCGCTCGCCCGTCCATTCAGGCCCTTATGCGAAATATGGCCACAAGGGAACCACCGCGACGAACGACCCGACCATCCCGAAGGATCAATCGGGCCACCCGATTCAACACCGCTTCACGTCGGCGATTCCGTCGAGCCAGTGCATCGTTTGCCACGTTCATCCCGGCACGAACGTCATGAACAGCTATCTCGGTTACATGTGGTGGGATGAGGAGACCGACGGCGAGTTGATGTATCCGCGCCGGCAGAAATATCCGACGGCCGAGGAATATGTACGGGCCGCCATGAGCAATCCCGACGAGGCGTCCGCGCGCGGCAACTGGTCCGACCCGGCTTTTCTCGAACGCGTCGCCGAACTGAATCCGCAATTGAAGCACACGCAGTTCGCCGATTTCAACGGCCATGGCTGGGTCTTTCGTGCGGTCTACAAAAAGGATCGGCAGGGAAAATATCTGGATCACCGCGGCTTTGCCCTCAGCGGCGTGCGCGGCGAACATCTCGCCGCCGCGATCAAGATGCCCGAGCATTTGAAAGAACTGTATCGCACCCGCCCCGACGACGATCCGAAGGCGTTGACTTCGCCGCCCCCGCCGCCGACCACGATTCCCGGCTTGCCGCACGTCGACCGCAATGGCGTGCCCGTGCACTTGCTCGACGTTCATCTCGAACGAGGCATGCACTGCGTCGATTGCCATTTTCAGCAAGATTCGCACGGCAACGGCAAACTCTACGGCGAAGTGCGCGCCGCCATCGAGATTCAGTGCACCGACTGCCACGGCAGCGTGACCAAACATGCGACCTTGCGAACATCCGGCCCCGCCGCCCCGGAAGCGACCGCTCGCAATCCGGAAGCGGGGCACGACTTGAAGGCTCTGCGCACGCCCTTTGGCAAGAAACGCTTCGAGACGGTCGGCGGCAGGATCTTTCAGAATTCCATGGTCGAGGCCGATCTGCGCTGGGAAGTGCCGCAGACGAAAGATGTGATCACGCCCGGGAATCCTCGGTACAACAAAAAGGCGCACGTCGCCAAGACCGTTCGCTTCGCATCGAAGACCGACAATTCGTTCGTCTACGGAGATATACCCAGGGGCGATGAATCGGCCGTGGCTCACTGCAACAAGAACATGAGCTGCATCGCCTGCCATTCGGCGTGGAATCCGAGTTGCTTCGGTTGCCATCTGCCGCAAAAGGCGAACAAGAAGATGCCGAACCTGCACAACGAAGGCGACGTCGCCCGCAATTACGTCGCGTACAACTTTCAGACGTTGCGCGACGATGTTTACATGCTGGCTCGCGATGGCGACGTCACCGGCAATCGCATCAACCCGGCCCGCTCGTCGTGCGCGATTCATGTCGGCTCGTACAACGGCAATCGCGATTCGATCTATGTGCAGCAGCAAACGATCTCCGCCGACGGCCTCAGCGGCATCGCCTTCAGCACGAATGTGCCTCACACCGTTCGTGGCGGCCCGCCGCGCAAGAAAGACGGCTCGGGAGACTATGCGGAGGAAGCGTCGTATCTGCCAGGCCGTAGCGAGACGAAATCGTGTACGGAGTGTCACGTGTCCGCCAAGGAAGACAACAACGCCATCCTCGCGCAGCTCGTCATGCAGGGAACGGGCTATGTCAATTTTATGGGACGCTATGCCTGGGTGGCGGCGAAGAATCATGGCCTTTTCGGCGTCGTCGTCACGGAGCAAGACGAGCCGCAAGCCGTCATCGGCAGCCGGCTGCATGCCATGGCGTTCCCCGACTTCTTCCGCAAGCATCATGACCGCGGCTATCAACTCGAACACGCTCACGAGCATCCGGGGCTCGACATCGGCGACAAGCTGAAGCATCCGCGGAAAGAGGCGAATATCTTGCAGGTGCAACCGCGCGGGGAATATCTCTACGCGGCTTGCGGCGAAGACGGCGTCCGCGTTTTCGACATCGCCTTCATCGACAACAAATCGTTCTCCGAACGCATCACGACAGCGCCCGTTTCTCCCAAGGGGCAGAAGTTTCACGTGAAATCGGCCTACGCCCAGTTTGTGACGGCCCCATGCACGCCCGCTCCCGATCCGACGCGCAAGCAAAATCCCGACAACAAGGAACCGAAAGTCCATCCGCTCTATGGCTATCTTTATGTCGCCGACAAATACGAAGGACTGATCACGATCGGCATCGGCACAACCATCGACGGCAATCCGATCAACAATTTCCTCAAGCGCGATGTGACGTTCAACCCCGACGGCATCCTCAAAGGAGCGAAGCACATCGCCATCGCAGGGATCTATGCGTACGTCTGCTGCGATGCGGGCGTCGTCGTCGTGAATATCGACGACCCGAAACAGCCGCACATCGAAGCCGTGCTTGGCGATGCGGACGTGTGCCAGCCGAAGATGGTGCAGGTGCAGTTCCGTTATGCGTTCGTGTGCGATAAAAAAGGATTAGGTGTTTTCGACGTCACCAATCTCGCGCAGCCCAAGTTCGTCAGCCGCGTGCCGCTGCATGAAGCCAATAGCGTTTACCTGGCTCGTACGTATGCTTATGTCGCTGGGGGCAAGGAAGGCCTGGTCATCGTCGATATCGAGAATCCCCGGCAGCCGAAGGTGGATCAGATTTACAACGCGGGGGGCGCCATCGACGATCTGCACGATGTGAAGCTGGGAATCACGTACGTCAGTGAATTCGCGTATCTCGCGGACGGCAAGAACGGGTTACGCGTGGTGCAATTGACGTCGGGCGAAACGCCGGGCAATTTCGGCTTCAGCCCCAGGCCGACGCCGCATCTCGTCGCGACGTTTAAGATCCCGCATGGCGGCCATGCGTTGTCGGTGGGCCGCGGTCTCGATCGGGATCGCGCCGTCGATGAGTCGGGCAACCCGATCGCCGTTTTCGGACGTGTCGGAGCGCGGGCTCTCAATTTACAAGAAACGCAGCAACTCTATTTGCGGAATGGCCAAATCTGGCGAGTGAGCGACGATCCGCGCGATCCGATGTATCGCAAGATTCGTTGAGCGAACGCGCGATTCTAAGAGTGGCCGTGCGCCATAGAATTCCCTCAACCTGCACGCACCCCTCTATTCGGAGTTCGCATGAAAACCCTCGTCATCGATGTCGGCGGCACGCATATCAAAATTCTGGCGACCGATCAGGCGGAGCCGCGAAAATTCGTGTCGGGGCTGGAGTTGACGGCCCCAGCGATGGTGGCGGGCGTGTTGGAGAACAGCCGCGACTGGGAATTCGACCGCGTGTCGATTGGCTATCCCGGTCCGGTCGTGCAGGGGAAAATCCTCAAGGAGCCGCAAAATTTGTCTCCCGGTTGGGTCGGCTTCGATTTCGAGGCGGCGCTGGGCAAGCCGGTGCGGTTGATCAACGACGCCGCCATGCAGGCCCTGGGGAGCTATGAAGGGGGCCGGATGTTGTTCCTGGGCCTGGGCACGGGGCTCGGCTCGGCGCTCATCATCAATAAAACGATCGCTCCGCTCGAACTGGCGCATTTGCCCTATAAGAAAAAGCGTACGTTTGAAGACTATGTCGGCCTGCGCGGGCTCGAGCGGCTCGGCAAAGGAAAATGGCAGGAGGCCGTCGAGGATGTGGTCGCTCGATTACGCGCGGCATTGGTCGTCGAACACGTCGTGCTCGGCGGCGGCAACGTCAAAAAGCTCACGGCTCTGCCTCCCAATACGAGCCAGGGAGACAACCGCAACGCCTTCATCGGCGGCTTTCGTCTTTGGGAAGAGGATTACGCGGCTGGTTGACTATTCCGCAGGAATGAGTTTCGGCCCGTCCGTCTTGTACGCGCCGGGCCCGCCTTGATAACGGCGACCATGCCACCAGCCGAGATCGACGCGGCGATGGATGAGCCAGCCGGAGTAATCGAGGCCCCACGTGCCGTCGTCGGCGTTGCGAGGCTCGGCTTTGCGGGGGTTCCCGGCGCCGCCGCCGATGTAGTATCCCACCATCCGGCTGCAATCGAACGCGCGCGCGAAGCGCGACACTTCTTGCGGTTGGCCCGCGCGGGCGAGATCGCTCTCTTGCGAGTGAGCGAAACATGCGGTCGTCAACATCAGGGCGATGGCGTGAATGGCGCTGCGGTGCATGACGATTATAGCCTCTGCGGATTGCGAGGATCTTTGCGGAACGGCAGGCGCACGCCCCGAACGAAGAATTGGTCCGCCCGGAGATTGTCGGGCGAATCGAAGCCTTTGATGCCGCCGGTGGTGACGACGTCGTCTTGATCGACGCCGTCGCCCGACACGCCGAAGCCGCCGACGACCAGGCTGTTCTTGTAGACGGAACCGCTGCCGGGGAAGAAGCCAATGCCGCTTTGATTTTGCAGAATTGTCGGAGCGTGGAAGTTCGTGCCGACGTTGAACGAGTCGTAGCCGACGATCGACGTGTAAGCCGCGGGCACGAGTCGGGCGCCGTTTTGCAGGCCGGTGGTTGCGTCGATGTTGGGGTCGTTGAGCATCGAAAAGGGCGCGGGCGCGCCTTCCTGAATGGAGATGGGATAGCGCGGCACGGCCAGGTAGCGAAACGTGCGGTTGGTGAGCGATGTGCCCGCAGGCAATTCGGGCAGCTTGTCGACCGCCTGAAGCTGAGCGGGGTCGTTGTAGTAAGCCGTGTTGCGGGCTTTGGCGACGGCGACGTCGATCGAGAAGACGGTCGCGTCGGGCATGCGATAAAGCCCCAGGACCGCGCCGGTCGTATCCGTGACGGCGAAAACCATTCGCGTCGTTTCCGAGTTCGGCGTGCGGATCTGAGCGCGCGTTTTGTTGGCTTCGTTGATGCCGTTGGTGATGATTTGTTGCACCTCGGCCGCGGTGATGCCGACGCCATCGTGCGGCACGACGAGATAGCCCGAGGGGACTTGTGTGCCGGTGCGATAGAGATCGCCGGCCGAATCGACCGGCAGCGCCAGGCCGCCGACGAGCGTGCCCTGGCCGACGCCGAGGTTGCGTTTGGCG
>JBAXFO010000183.1:0-8014 GCA_037139885.1 Planctomycetota bacterium | reverse complement strand
CGGAAGTTGGATGCCATCTTCCACTCTGGGGTGCGGGCAAAGCCCGCGTTAAGAAATCGCGATTTTCGAGGGTCGCTGCGTTCGCAATTGGCGTTTCTCGTACTCATAATCCTAATCGTAATCGTCATCGCGCATTTTCCTACTCATACTCCTACTAGTCCTCGTACTCGGGTTTTTCGCTCCTCGCATCCCCCAAGATCAACCGTCACGCGAACGTTGGGGAAAAAATTCGAGTACGATGACGAGTAGGAGTATGAGTAGGAAAAGACGCGATGACGATTGCGATTACGAGTACGATTAGGAAGATTTTCGAGGGTCGCTGCATTCGCAATTGGCGTTCCTCGTACTCATAATCCTGATCGCAATCGTCATCGCGCATTTTCCTACTCATCCTCCTACTCGTCCTCGTACTCGGGTTTTTCGCTCCTCGCACACCTCACTTCCTGGACCCCAAAAAAGCGAGCAGATCGCGGATCTCCTGATCGCTCAAATTCGCCGTCAAACCCTCCGGCATGATCGACGTCGGTACGGCTCGCATCTCGACGATGTTATCCACCGCTTCGGTAAACGGCCGTCCCTTCTCATCGATGAACGTCGTTTTGTCGTCGTTGGTTCCCCTGAGCAGGCCGTTGCGGATTTTGCCGTCGCCGGTTTCGATCTGCCAGGTTTGAAAATGGGGGGCGACATCTCGGCTCGGGTGCAAAATCGATTCGAGG
This sequence comes from Planctomycetota bacterium, assembly GCA_037139885.1. Lineage (GTDB taxonomy): Bacteria > Planctomycetota > Planctomycetia > Gemmatales > Gemmataceae > JAIEPT01. Next base: position 7,298 of record JBAXFO010000183.1, on the reverse strand, counting down.
ATGAACTTGCGTTCGCGTTGTCCGATCGTGCTGAGGTCGGGGCCGACGTTCTGCCCCCGGCCATCGACGCGATGACAACGATAGCAGCCGCCGAGCCGGGGATGGAAGAACACGCGGCGGCCGGCATCGATATCCGCCGGCCCTTCCAAGCGGGTGAGCCAGGCGTCGACATCGGCTCCTTGCTCTTCCTTCGAACGCAGCGGTTGGCCGAGCACGCGATCGACGAGGAATTTGAGCGCTGGATCCTTGGCGGCGCTGCGTAACCGCTCTTTGTCGGCGTCTTCGAGCGGCACATTGACAAGGCCCCGCAGCGCGTCCGCAGCGAACGGCGCCTTGGCCGCATCGTCGAGGACGAGCGACAGAAACAGCGGCCGCTGGGTTTCGGCCTCATCCGCGAGCCCCGTCAGGGCTTCACGGCGCAGCAGCGGGTCGAGGTCGGGATTTTTAAGGAGAGAGAGCAGCGCGGCGGAGCGTTTCGGCGTCGTTTGATCGACGAGCGCCCGCATGGCTTCGAGCCGCATCTCGGGAACCGGGCCTTCGATCCACTTCACGAGTTGCTCGGTTTGCAAACCGCCCCAGGAGGTCGGCACCATCCGCAGCGAAAAGACGCGCGACGCGGGCGTCGCGTTGTCATCCAGCGCGCGCCGCAAGAAGATGTCGGCCAGGCGGATCTCGTTCACTTGTTCGCCGCTGAGCCGAGCCTGGGCGGTGCCGTAAGCGAGATAAAGCCGGCTGTTGACATTGGGATCCTTCATGGCGTCGCTCAACGCGGGCCCGCCCTGGCCGATGAGATCGTCGGCGATCCAGCGGGCCGTCAGGAAACGAATGTCCTCGATCGGATCGGCGAGCAATTCGCGGAGCAGCCGGGGACTTTTGTCTTTGCCCGAATCGCGCAGGGCCAGGAACAGATCGATGGCCACGCGGCTGGGATGCTTGTCGGCTTCCAGGGGACGGAGGATCGCCCCGGGCGTCGACGCCAGCTTCCGCACCGCGGCCTGGCGGAGAAACGGATCGTTCTCGGGGATTTCGAGCAGATCGGTCCAGAACTTCGTCCAGCCCCCCAAGAGCTCGCGGCGCACCGTGGGCCGTTTGTCGTAGGGCGGCCACAGATTGGGGCGATCCTCAACCCGCGCCGCCAACGCCCGCACCGCCATCGCGCTCACGTCGGCCACGGCGTCGTCTCGGTAAATCTTCTCAAGGTCGATATCGTCGCGCTCGGCCAGAGCGTCGAGAGCCGCGGCTCGCACCCGGGCGTCCGCGTGTGCGAGGTTCTTCTTCAGAACATCGATGCCCGCGGGAGTCTTGAGCAACGTCCGAACCGCCTTCTCGCGCGTCGCCCGGTCAAGACTCGCGCTCGCTTCGGCCGGGTCGGCCGCACGCACCGGAGCCTTGCGATCTTTCATGCGAACGTGCCACACCGCTCCCTGGCCGTGCAGATTGTAATCGCGGCGCACCCAGTCGCTCATGAACAGCGAACCATCCGGCGCGACGGCGAGACCGACAGGCCGAAAGTTGGCGCCGCCTTGAATGACGACTTGCTTCTTGGCTGTAAACGACGACCCCTTCGGCACGAGTGCGTAACGCTCCAAACGATGATCGCCCCATGAAGTCACGAGCAGATCGCCGCGATAATCGGGTGGCAGCCCGTCCGATTCATACGCCAGCACTTCGCACGGCGCCTCGCCCACGCCTGCGATATAGGGAAGCGTTCCCGGCAACTCCCCGTTCCACGCTTGAAACGGATGCCGGCCCGCCCGGCCATAGCGAAACTGAAACCCGTAATCGCCCCCCTCGACAACATGCACCAAACGGCACGGCGGCATCGCGTCGGGATCGTTATCGACGCAAAAGATGCGGCCAAACACATCGCGACAGACCCCAAACGGATTCCAAAACCCCGTCGCCACTCGCCGCAATTTGGCCCCGTCCTTCGTGCACCAAAAGATGCTTCCCCCTTCGCCGCCGCCGACGTACGTGGCGTTATCGCTCCCCGTGAGTTCATACTTGGCCCCCAGATTTTCCCCGAGGCCGAAATACAGGTCTCCCTTGGCGTCGAACGCCAGCCCGGAAAGCCCGTTATGCGGATAATTGCCGTCGGTCTTGAGGAACATGATCCGCGTCCATTCATCGGCCTTGCCGTCGCCGTCGTTGTCTTTCAAGCGCAAGATCTCGTTCCGCGTGGCGACATAAACCGACCCGTCCGGATGCACGGCCAAGTCCATCGTCGCCTTAAGACCCTCGTAAAAGGTCGTAAAGCGATCCGCCTTGCCGTCGCCGTCCGTGTCCTCCAGGATGCGAATGCGATCGCTCTCGGGCCCCTTGTAATCTTTCGGCCGAAAGTGCGTATGGCTCTCGACGACGAGCAACCGCCCCTTCGGGTCGAACTCGACGGCGATCGGATGCACGATGTCCGGCGAAGCCGCGAATTGCACGATTTCGAGCCGAGGATCGAGGCAGCGAGGCGGCTCCGCTTTCGGCTGGGCGTTCGCGAAGGAGGCAAGGGCCAGGATCAGGAGAGGAGAGAGTCGCATGGAGGGGTTCTCGGAGTTAGTCGGAAGTGATTCGCGTTTTATCGTCTCAAGGCGACTTGACGCCTTGCCTCACGAACTCGACGTTTTCATATACGTCGGCGATGAGCGTTTGGACCGGAATCGATGCGAACGAAAACGTCGCATCGGAATCGTCGAACACAGTAAGGATCCATGTCTCGGCCTCGCGGGCTTAAGCCGGACTTTGCGAACGGTGGACATCATCAACTCCTCCTTTCCGACGCGCGAGCTGGGCTTCGGCGGCCGCCTTCGACAATCGGCGCTCGCCCCGTCCTTACGCGAACGGTCCCTTGTTTCTCGCCAGCATCCGCTCAAACCTCGCTCGGGCGGCCGCCGGCAATTTCTCGTTCGTAAGCTCTGTTATGAGATTCGGCAGCTTACGAGGATCAATGAAATTCTCTGCGACAGCTTCCGCGTTGGCTGTTTCCAGCTCGCGCCAATCCGCGTCGCTGAGTGCGGCAAACCCCAGCGAATCGCTTCCATGCGAGAAGACGAGAAAACGGATTTCGAACTTCGGGCCAAGCACATCGTTAAGGGCACAGAGCGTAACGTGACGATCGGCGACATCGTATTCGAGCGGAGCCTTCACTTCTCGGCCTTCAAAGATGACAAAAAGGTCTTCGCTTCGCCATTCGGCTTTCAACGACGGAAGGAGCAAACAGTCGGAACAAGAGCTGACGATGTCGGAGTCGTCGTCGCCCCAATCCACGGCGAAGAAGTGAGGACATTCGTTTTCCGAGTGCACTCGGAAAACGAATGTCCTCACTTCTTCGCCGTGGATTGGGGCGACGACGACTCCGACATCGTCAGCTCTTGTTCCGACTGTTTGCTCCTTCCGTCGTTGAAAGCCGAATGGCGAAGCGAAGACCTTTTTGTCATCTTTGAAGGCCGAGAAGTGAAGGCTCCGCTCGAATACGATGTCGCCGATCGTCACGTTACGCTCTGTGCCCTTAACGATGTGCTTGGCCCGAAGTTCGAAATCCGTTTTCTCGTCTTCTCGCATGGAAGCGATTCGCTGGGGTTTGCCGCACTCAGCGACGCGGATTGGCGCGAGCTGGAAACAGCCAACGCGGAAGCTGTCGCAGAGAATTTCATTGATCCTCGTAAGCTGCCGAATCTCATAACAGAGCTTACGAACGAGAAATTGCCGGCGGCCGCCCGAGCGAGGTTTGAGCGGATGCTGGCGAGAAACAAGGGACCGTTCGCGTAAGGACGGGGCGAGCGCCGATTGTCGAAGGCGGCCGCCGAAGCCCAGCTCGCGCGTCGGAAAGGAGGAGTTGATGATGTCCACCGTTCGCAAAGTCCGGCTTAAGCCCGCGAGGCCGAGACATGGATCCTTACTGTGTTCGACGATTCCGATGCGACGTTTTCGTTCGCATCGATTCCGGTCCAAACGCTCATCGCCGACGTATATGAAAACGTCGAGTTCGTGAGGCAAGGCGTCAAGTCGCCTTGAGACGATAAAACGCGAATCACTTCCGACTAACTCCGAGAACCCCTCCATGCGACTCTCTCCTCTCCTGATCCTGGCCCTTGCCTCCTTCGCGAACGCCCAGCCGAAAGCGGAGCCGCCTCGCTGCCTCGATCCTCGGCTCGAAATCGTGCAATTCGCGGCTTCGCCGGACATCGTGCATCCGATCGCCGTCGAGTTCGACCCGAAGGGGCGGTTGCTCGTCGTCGAGAGCCATACGCACTTTCGGCCGAAAGATTACAAGGGGCCCGAGAGCGATCGCATTCGCATCCTGGAGGACACGGACGGCGACGGCAAGGCGGATCGCTTTACGACCTTTTACGAGGGTCTTAAGGCGACGATGGACTTGGCCGTGCATCCGGACGGGTCGGTTTATGTCGCCACGCGGAACGAGATCTTGCGCTTGAAAGACAACGACGGCGACGGCAAGGCCGATGAATGGACGCGGATCATGTTCCTCAAGACCGACGGCAATTATCCGCATAACGGGCTTTCCGGGCTGGCGTTCGACGCCAAGGGAGACCTGTATTTCGGCCTCGGGGAAAATCTGGGGGCCAAGTATGAACTCACGGGGAGCGATAACGCCACGTACGTCGGCGGCGGCGAAGGGGGAAGCATCTTTTGGTGCACGAAGGACGGGGCCAAATTGCGGCGAGTGGCGACGGGGTTTTGGAATCCGTTTGGGGTCTGTCGCGATGTGTTTGGCCGCATCTTTTGCGTCGATAACGATCCCGACGCGATGCCGCCGTGCCGTTTGGTGCATGTTGTCGAGGGGGGCGATTACGGGTTTCAGTTTCGCTATGGCCGGGCGGGCCGGCATCCGTTTCAAGCGTGGAACGGGGAGTTGCCGGGAACGCTTCCCTATATCGCAGGCGTGGGCGAGGCGCCGTGCGAAGTGCTGGCGTATGAATCGGACGGGCTGCCACCCGATTATCGCGGCGATCTGCTCGTGACTTCATGGGGCGATCATCGTTTGGAGCGTTACGCACTCGTGCCGAAGGGGTCGTCGTTTACAGCCAAGAAGCAAGTCGTCATTCAAGGCGGCGCCAACTTTCGGCCTGTCGGTCTCGCCGTCGCGCCGGATGGTTCGCTGTTCATGAGCGACTGGGTGCGCCGCGATTACAATCTGCACGGCCAGGGAGCGGTGTGGCACGTTCGCATGAAAGATCGCAAGGCTCCGGTGCGTGCGGCCGACCCGGCCGAAGCGAGCGCGAGTCTTGACCGGGCGACGCGCGAGAAGGCGGTTCGGACGTTGCTCAAGACTCCCGCGGGCATCGATGTTCTGAAGAAGAACCTCGCACACGCGGACGCCCGGGTGCGAGCCGCGGCTCTCGACGCTCTGGCCGAGCGCGACGATATCGACCTTGAGAAGATTTACCGAGACGACGCCGTGGCCGACGTGAGCGCGATGGCGGTGCGGGCGTTGGCGGCGCGGGTTGAGGATCGCCCCAATCTGTGGCCGCCCTACGACAAACGGCCCACGGTGCGCCGCGAGCTCTTGGGGGGCTGGACGAAGTTCTGGACCGATCTGCTCGAAATCCCCGAGAACGATCCGTTTCTCCGCCAGGCCGCGGTGCGGAAGCTGGCGTCGACGCCCGGGGCGATCCTCCGTCCCCTGGAAGCCGACAAGCATCCCAGCCGCGTGGCCATCGATCTGTTCCTGGCCCTGCGCGATTCGGGCAAAGACAAAAGTCCCCGGCTGCTCCGCGAATTGCTCGCCGATCCGATCGAGGACATTCGTTTCCTGACGGCCCGCTGGATCGCCGACGATCTCATCGGCCAGGGCGGGCCCGCGTTGAGCGACGCCATGAAGGATCCCAATGTCAACAGCCGGCTTTATCTCGCTTACGGCACCGCCCAGGCTCGGCTCAGCGGCGAACAAGTGAACGAGATCCGCCTGGCCGACATCTTCTTGCGGCGCGCGCTGGATGACAACGCGACGCCCGCGTCGCGCGTCTTTTCGCTGCGGATGGTGCCGACCTCCTGGGGCGGTTTGCAAACCGAGCAACTCGTGAAGTGGATCGAAGGCCCGGTTCCCGAGATGCGGCTCGAAGCCATGCGGGCGCTCGTCGATCAAACGACGCCGAAACGCTCCGCCGCGCTGCTCTCTCTCCTTAAAAATCCCGACCTCGACCCGCTGCTGCGCCGTGAAGCCCTGACGGGGCTCGCGGATGAGGCCGAAACCCAGCGGCCGCTGTTTCTGTCGCTCGTCCTCGACGATGCGGCCAAGGCGCCGTTCGCTGCGGACGCGCTGCGGGGCCTTGTCAATGTGCCGCTCGAAGACGCCGACAAAGAGCGGTTACGCAGCGCCGCCAAGGATCCAGCGCTCAAATTCCTCGTCGATCGCGTGCTCGGCCAACCGCTGCGTTCGAAGGAAGAGCAAGGAGCCGATGTCGACGCCTGGCTCACCCGCTTGGAAGGGCCGGCGGATATCGATGCCGGCCGCCGCGTGTTCTTCCATCCCCGGCTCGGCGGCTGCTATCGTTGTCATCGCGTCGATGGCCGGGGGCAGAACGTCGGCCCCGACCTCAGCACGATCGGACAACGCGAACGCAAGTTCATCCTCGAATCGATTTTGCACCCGAGCCGAGATGTCGCCCCCCATTTTCAAACCTGGCAGATCGAAACCGGCGACGGCAAAATCCGCAACGGCCTGCTCAGGGGAACCAACGACGACAAAACGACGTTCATCGATGAGAAGGGACGGCCGTTTACCGAAGCGGTGGATAACATCGTCGAGATGCGAGCCGTACCGACGTCGATCATGCCGGAGGGTTTGACGGCGAATTTGAGCGATCAGGAGATCCGCGATCTGCTCGCTTTTTTGGGGTCCAGGAAGTGAGGTGTGCGAGGAGCGAAAAACCCGAGTACGAGGACGAGTAGGAGGATGAGTAGGAAAATGCGCGATGACGATTGCGATCAGGATTATGAGTACGAGGAACGCCAATTGCGAATGCAGCGACCCTCGAAAATCTTCCTAATCGTACTCGTAATCGCAATCGTCATCGCGTCTTTTCCTACTCATACTCCTACTCGTCATCGTACTCGAATTTTTTCCCCAACGTTCGCGTGACGGTTGATCTTGGGGGATGCGAGGAGCGAAAAACCCGAGTACGAGGACTAGTAGGAGTATGAGTAGGAAAATGCGCGATGACGATTACGATTAGGATTATGAGTACGAGAAACGCCAATTGCGAACGCAGCGACCCTCGAAAATCGCGATTTCTTAACGCGGGCTTTGCCCGCACCCCAGAGTGGAAGATGGCATCCAACTTCCG
>JBAXFO010000182.1:0-8028 GCA_037139885.1 Planctomycetota bacterium | reverse complement strand
ACCACTACGAATCCCTCTCCCGGGGCAGCGACAACGCCCCCGAAAACACCGCCCGCCACGCAAAGGAAATCGCCCTCTTTCAAGAACGCTGGCGCGAAGTCCTCCGCCGCGGCGACCCCTACTACAACTCCAACCTCTCCCACCTCGCCGAAGACTGCCGCATTGCGACGCCGTTCGATGGGTTGACGATGGCGTATCCCGTTGACGGGTGACAGGTCTCAATCGGCCGCAACTTGAATCGAGGATTTCGCTCCGAGTCGCGAGCCCGCTGCGCCATCGTTTTGTCGTTGACATCGAATCGAGCGGTAACGCTCCGAGTCAATCGATGAATTCTTCGCCAGAATCGGCTTCTCCCCTCCCCTGCCCCTCTTGACACAATTTGCCGGGGCGAGTCCAATATCGCTGTTGTCATGGTGGACATCTTCCGCGACGCTGCCGATCAAGGATGACTCCGATGAATCCGCTTCCCCACGCTTCGCTCGAGCAAGCCCACAAACCTGCTGACGATCTTCGCACCATCCTTCAGGAACGCGATCGCCTGCGGGGCGAACGCGAGACGCTGCGGCATGCCGTCGATCATCGCGACGACACGATCAAAGACCATGTCGAACTCGATTATGTGCTGCAATCGTTTCTGCGCAGCGTGGAAGGGTCACGTTTCTGGCGGTGGTTGCAGCCGCTGCGGGGGGCGGTTCGTTGGTTGCGTCCCATTCGTTTTGACGCCGCGGCGTTGATTCCCTGGCGGCAGATCGAACGCACCGCCGATGCGGCTGAATTCGCCGTGACGGGAACTTCCGCCCACTTCCTTGCCCCCTGCCTCCTCCCCAAGGGATGGCTGAAGGTGACGCTGCGGATGAGCAGCGATACGGCAGGGTTTGTCGAATTGCGAGCCGACACCGGCAAGCGCATTCGCGGGGCGCGCACGCTCGAACGCATGGAGATTCACGGCCAGCTCGATCGGGAGTTTTACGTTTATCTCGACCGCTCCGTGAAGGCGCTTCAGCTGATGCCGCTCGACGCTCCAGGCAACATTCGCATCGACAAATTTCACGTGGCAACCGTGGCCCCGCCGGTTGCGTTGGCCGAAGGGTTGCGGCGTCGGGCCGGGGGACTGGGCCGAGGGCTCATGCGGTCGGCCGGTTTGCTCATGCGTGGCCGTATCGCGGAGCTGGCTCGGCAACCCAAGGACGGGCTGTCGAACAAGAAACTTAACATCGTCTATGTGCTCAAATTCGTCGGCCTGTGCGGCGGCGTGAAGGTCGTGCTCGAACATGCGTCGCGTTTGCAAGCTCGCGGCCATAACGTCTGCATCTATCACCTCGGCGGCGAACATACCTGGTTTTCCCGACAAGTCCCCGAGCAGTTCTTCGAAACGCCCGACGATCTGCGCGAGGCGTTGGCCGCCTTCCGCGGGATCAAAGTGGCGACCTGGTATGAAACCGCTCCGTGGGTCGCTGAGTCGCTCGCGGAAGGTGACAGGGGTTATTACTTGGTGCAAGATATTGAAGACAGTTACGCCACCAACGCGGCCGAGGCCCAATCGGCGCTGGCGACCTATCAATTGCCGTTGACCATCATCACGGAAGGCCACTGGGTGCGCGATCAGCTCTCGACGCGGTTCGCCCGGGAATCGGTGTTTGTCAGCATCGGTCTCGATCATCAACGCTTTTTTCCCGCCCCTGCCCTGGTCGACACGCAGCGGATCTTGACCCAGGCTCGCACCTGGTCGGGCGGCGGTTGGGCGGGCGAATGGCTGAAGGGCTGGGCCACGGCACGGGACGCGGTCGCTTTGTGCAGGCAACATAATCCCAAGACCGCTCTCACCACGTTCAGTCTTGAGAAGAAGCCGGAGATGCCGGTCGAGCTCTCGCACATCCACTTTCAGGAACCGAGCGACCCCCTGCTCACGGAACTCTACCGCCAGGCCGGCATCTATCTGATGACGAGTAACCATGAGGGCTTCGGATTGACCGCCGCCGAGGCGATGGCATGCGGTTGTCCCGTCGTGACCACGGCGGCTCAGGGCAACGAAGAATTCTGCATCGATGGCGTCACCGCCTTGGTCGCTCCCGCGGGAGACGCCGAGGCGGTCGCCGAGAAGCTTTTGCGCTTGCAACGCGACCCGCACCTGGCTCGCCGGCTTGTCGAAAACGCTCGCAACCTGATCACGACCTATACCTGGGATCGCGTGATCGATCGTCTTGAAGGCGAGTTCCTCGGCATGCCGGTCCCAGAGATCGTGATTCCGGCGATCGAGCCGCAAGCGTACGACAATGACGCCGTGCCGCGAGCGCTGCCGGCTCTGCAAGCCGCGGTTCGGCCGGCGTTCGCGAAGTCGACGCTGCCGAAGAGCGAGGTCAATCGTTCGTGGGCGGGGGAATATCCGCAGATGCCGCTAAGGCCTGCGACGTGCGAATGCACCATCGTCATCCCCACGATCAATACGTCGCGACTCGTTGAGCAATGCATTCGCAGTTGCCGGGCGCAGTTGCCGAAGAAGGCACGCGTCGAGTTCATCGTCGTCGATGATGGCTCGCCGGAACGGGCGGTCCGCCAGGAGCTGCGGCGGCTGTCGAAAGAGCTCGACTTCCGCTTGATCTTCAATGGTCAAAACCTCGGCTTCAGCGCGTCGGTCAATCGCGGACTGCGGGCTTCGCGCGGCAAGTATGTCGTCTTGTGCAACAACGACATCCAGTTCTTTCAGCCGTGGCTCGAACCGTTGCGTTGTGCGTTCGCCGAAGACGCCCGCATCGGCATCGTCGGCGGCCGGCTCCTCTTTCCCGATGGCACGATTCAACACGCGGGCATGGACAAGATCCCCGGGCAACTCGTTTGGCCGCACACGAACGGCGGACAAAAGGGCGATCTGCCGGCGGCTCTGAAAAGCCAGTATGTGTGGAGCGTGACGGGGGCGTTTTACGCGATTCGCCGTTCGACGTTGCGTCGACTCGGGGGCCTCAGCACCGGTTTCTGCACGGCCTACGAAGATCTGGATTACAGTCTCAACGCCTGGACGCATGGCGTTCGCGTGCTCTATAGCGGCGACATCGCGGCCACTCATGTCGAAGGCGGCACGCGCGGCGCTCAACCGAAAGAGAAGGCGACCAAGCCGCTCGTTTGGTCGCAGCGGCAAGATGCGGGGCAAGCATATTTCGAACGCAAGTGGGACTTCCTGCGCGGCATCGAATCGTTTGAAACTCTCGAGCTGTTGGGCGAACGCCAACGTGGGGATACATTGACGAACGTTTCCGGAACGCGCGCCGAAGCACTACCGGCATCAATCTGAATGTCATTCTCGTGATCGAGGCGACCCAAGCCGACCGCTTGGCGGTCGATTGCCGACGCCCAAGGCGTCGGTTTGGGTCGCTTCGATCCCCTGAAGTTCATAAAATGGAGCCACGAACCGACGTTCCTCGAGGCGGATATGTCCACTCTCCAACAAATCTCTCCCGATTCGATTATCACCGGTTGGGATTTCAGCACCAGCGGCGTCAAATGTCTCGCGTTCGATCTCGATGGCAAAACCATCGCCGATGTCCGCCTGCCCACCGATCTCTGGACGGCGGACGGCGTCTCGGAGCTTAGCATCTTTCAACTCGAAGGCCAGGCTCGAGCCAGCGTGCGAATGATGGCGGACCGGCTGAAATCGCTGGGCCGGCTCAAAGACTGGATCGCCGGCGGCATCTCGGCCACGCATCACACCGCGGGCCGCATCGACGCCCAGGACGCACAAGTTCGCCGGATGATTTGCTGGAACGACGAAACCCTGGCCGAGCATCACGCTCAGGGCCTCAAACGACTCGGCGGCCAGGACAAGGTTCGCGAGCTCATCGGCGGCCCGTGGGCGATTCGTTATAGCTTGAGCCATCTCGTCAAAGACGAAAGCACGCTTTCCGAAACGGACTGGAAACGCACGGCCAAGATCGTCCAACACGGCGCTCTCGCGGCCGGTTTTCTCACGGACAATTTCGGCGTGGTCAGTCAGTCGGCCGCGGCGTCGACGGGCATCATGGACCTGCGTACCGGTCAATGGCGGCGGGAAATGCTCGACGCCCTCGCCGATCCGCGCCACCGCGAACTCGTCTGGGGGCAATTGCCTCGCATCATCGACGCCAACGAACCGATCGGCCCTCTCTCGGCTTCCCTGACCCGCGAAGCCGGAATCTCGCCCCTCATCTTCCCCACGTCCGACGATCAGCAAGCTGGCCTTATCGGCGGCGGCGCGGTCGATTCCGGGCAGGTGGCGGTCATTCTGGGGACCTCGGCGGTCGTCAACGGTTCCTCGTCCCAGCTGCCGACGACGGGCCAACTCGACGTCATGAAATTAAATTGGGGCCCATTTCTTTGGATGCGCTGCTGGATGAACGGCGCCGGGGCGGTCAATCAGGTCGTCGGCTCCCATCCCGATTGGCCGGCCCTGGAAGAACAGGCGCGGCGCATCGCTCCCGGTTGTAACGGCACGAGTCTGACTCCCTTTCTGTCCCCCGAACCCTCGCTGGGCGTTGTGGACAAATGTTTCAAGTGGAACCCGGAACCCCCGGCCGACATGGGCGCCAAGTTCCGCGCCGCTCTGGAGGCTTTAGCCTACCTCATCGCGGTGGGGGTGAGGGAACATGAAGAATCCGGGCAAACCATTTCGCGCATCACCGTCTCAGGTGGGCTTGCCAGAAGTCGATTAATGTGCGAAATACTCGCCTCCGTATTGAATCGACCGCTGGAGTTGCTCGTCTCCGATGAGGGACCTGCCCTCGGTGCGGCGGTCACGGCGTTGGCGGCTTTGGAAAATTTCCGCCGCCGTTCGGTTCAAAACGCGGACGTTTTCCCCATCGCCGGCGCGGTGGAGCGAATGGTGCGTTTTCAGGCCCCGGTCGCAGCCAACGCGAATTGGACGGCCGCTTATGACAAGGGTTTGAAAGATTTCCGAAACCGGATCGTGAAAATCCGTAAAGGCGGGTAATTTTTCCTGGCCTTCGCAGCTTTTCACGGTCAGAATTAAAGGGGTCAGGCGTCAAACCTTGACGGCTCGCAAGTTCTGTCGACAAATTTAAGCCCCATGTGAGTTTTCTTCATGATGCGGCTTTTGTGAAGAGTCGGCGGGATTTACGAGAATGAGGACATTTTCGACCCTAGAATATTCAAGGGGCGAGGATCTCCTTCCTACCTCAAAAGGAATGGCCGTACGACGCGGCTTCATTCCGCAAGTTGACCGTTTGGTTTCCGAGATTCGACCTTCGTTTTCAGGGGAAGACGAACCGAATCTTCTCATCCCGGAAGTGCCATGAGTCAGAATCAAATCGCTGCCCGTTCCAACATGGTGATCCTTGAGGCCCAATACCAGCTTTGGCGCCAGGACCCCTCCCAAGTTGAGGAATCGTGGCGCCTGTTCTTTGAAGGCTTCGAGTTGGGAGTTTCCCAGGAGCCTGTCGGCCCCGTTGGAAACGCCCAGCAAACCTTCATCGTTCAGATCATCAACACATACCGCCGGCTCGGGCATTTTCAGGCCCAACTCGATCCGCTCAGTCCCGCCCCCGGCCCGGTCGCTCAACTCGACTTCGCCAACTTCGGCTTCACTCCCGCTGACCTCGACCGCACCTACGACACCAGCTTTTTCCACGGCCTGCAACAGGGTACGTTGCGGCAGTTGATCGAAGCCTTGAAAGATACGTACTGCCGGACCATCGGCGTCGAGTATATGCACATTACCGACCCCGAGATCCGCGATTGGCTCCAGCGCAAAATGGAGCCCCGGCATAACATGCCCGACATGCAGCGCCGCGACCGTGTCGGCATCCTCATGGAACTGCATTACGCCGAGTTGTTCGAAAAGTTCTTGCACACGAAGTTTCAGGGGCAGAAACGCTTCTCGCTCGAAGGCGCCGAAACGCTGATTCCGGTTATGAACTCGATCATTGAGTTGTGCGCGGACAATGGCTCCCAGGAAATCGTCATCGGCATGGCCCATCGCGGCCGACTGAATGTTCTCGCGAACGTGCTCAACAAGCCATATACCGACATCTTCACCGAGTTCGACGAAAACTATCTGCCCAATTCGATGATGGGCGACGGCGATGTGAAGTATCACCTCGGCTTCTCGCATCAACGCGCCAGCCGCAAGGGCAACAAGATTCAGATGACGCTGACGCCGAACCCCAGCCATCTCGAGGCCGTCAATCCGGTCGTCGAAGGCCGCGTGCGGGCCAAACAGCAGCATCTCGGCGATACGGAACGATCCAAAGTGATTCCGCTCATCCTGCATGGCGACGCCGCCATCGCGGGCCAGGGACTGGTCGCGGAGACTTTGAACCTGAGCCAGCTTCACGGTTACAAAACCGGCGGCACGATCCATATCGTCGTCAACAATCAGATCGGCTTCACGACGCGGCCCTCCGATGGCCGGTCGACGCGGTATTGCACCGATGTCGCCAAGATGCTCGAAGTGCCGATCTTCCACGTCAACGGCGAAGACCCGGAGGCGTGTCTTTACATCGCCCAGCTCGCGGTCGAGTTTCGACAAAAGTTCAAGAAAGACGTCTTCATCGACATGTACTGCTACCGCAAATGGGGCCACAACGAAGGCGACGAACCCTCGTTCACGAGCCCTGTCATGTACAACAAGATCCAGGATCACAAGAGCCCCAGTCAGGTCTATACCGACCATCTCGTCAATGTCGGCGACATGACGCGCGAAGAGACCGACGCCCTGATCCTCGAGTTCCGCAACAAGCTCGAAGCCGCGCTCACGGAAGTCAAGCAGGCGCCGCACTACGTCGGCACCACCTCCTTCGGCGGCCACTGGAAAACGCTCAGCCACAATTTCTCGACCGCCAAGGTCGAAACGGGCGTGACGTACGACAACCTTGTGCGAGTGGCCGAGTGTCTGGGGACGGTGCCGGCCGACTTCAATCTGCATCCCAAGATGGTGTCGCTGCTGGAAGGCCGGTATCGCGACGTGAAAGAATGCCGGCCCATCGCCTGGGGCCTGGGCGAATCGCTCGCCTTCGGCACGCTCCTCTTGGAAGGCAACGACATCCGCATGAGCGGACAGGACAGCCGCCGCGGCACGTTCAGCCATCGTCATGCGTACGTGTACGATTTCAAGACCGAGAAGCAGTACGCACCGCTGCAAAACCTCGATCCCAAACAAGGATCGTTCTCGATCTTCGACAGCTTGCTCTCGGAAGCCGCGGTGCTAGGTTTCGAGTTCGGTTATTCGATGGCTTCGCCGCATACGCTGGTGATGTGGGAAGCGCAGTTCGGCGATTTCGTCAACGGCGCCCAGGTCATTATCGATCAGTTCATCGCCTGCTCCAGCAGCAAATGGCAACGCGATAGCGGCCTCGTCATGCTGTTGCCTCATGGGTATGAAGGCGCCGGGCCCGAACACTCCAGCGGCCGCATGGAGCGGTTTCTGCAGCTGTGCGGCGAAGAGAATATGCAAGTCGCGTATCCGACGACGCCCGCTCAGATGTTTCACTTGCTGCGTCGGCAGCTCAAGCGGAACTTCCGCCGGCCGCTGATCATCATGACTCCCAAGAGCCTGCTGCGGCACAAGCTCGCCGTGTCGCACATCGAAGCGTTCACGACGGGGGCGTTCCAGGAAGTTCTCGATGAACAGGTCCAGGATCCGAGTCGCATTCGGCGCGTCGTGCTGTGTAGCGGCAAGATCTATTACGACCTGATCGAACGCCGTCAGAAAGAAGACGCTCCGGTGACCGTCGTGCGTCTTGAGCAACTTTACCCGTTCCCGTCGGATGCGGTCAGCAAGGCGATTCGCCGCTTCCCGAAGGCTCGAGAAGTGGTCTGGGTGCAAGAGGAATCGCACAACATGGGCGCCTGGTCGTTCGTGGAGCCCCGGCTTCGCGACCTGGGTTTCCAGCCGACGTACATCGGCCGCGACGGCAGCGCGAGCCCGGCGACGGGATCGTCGAACATCCACAAGCGCGAGCAGAAGGAGCTCGTCGAGACCGCTCTGTATGGCCGGGCGAATCACCTGGTTCGCTCGAAGCCGCACAATCTCAAGCTCACGGG
>JBAXFO010000181.1:0-8032 GCA_037139885.1 Planctomycetota bacterium | reverse complement strand
CGTAGAACGCCGTCGCCTCGGCAAAGAACAACGCCAAAACCAAATTGAGCGGCTGCTGCTTGACGAGGACGAACCCTTCCACAGTTGAAGCCATGCTCGACGCCAGCATCACTGCGGTGGCGGCGTGGCTGACCCAAACGGCCGCCTGTTCCTCGGGCCGGCCGCGATAGAGGCGAGCCGCAAGCAGATAAGCGATCGGCAAAAGCATCAGCCACGGAGCGTGCGCTTGCCACGTGTCCAGCCCGAGCGCGGTCAGGAACGCGGTCGCCCCGACCAGGACGGCAGCGGCGGCGGCAAAGAAGTAGACAGTCGCGAGCGACGGTTTGCTGATCCGATACAGATGCGCCCCGACGCGGCACGACACGGCCGTCAGCGCCATGGCGCCGACATAGGTCCAGGCCGGCGGCTCGACGTGCCAAATGCTTTTCAGGTCAGGGCTGATTGCCCGGAAATAGACGAGCAGCCCCAACGCGACCGCCAGCAGCGGCAAGAGCACGCCGAGGACGGGGAGCGCCTTGGTGTACCGGCTGTTGCGAAGCGCCGTGGCCTGAGCGACGTTGACGATGAGCGCCGTCAAGGAAAGGATGGCGATCAGCGCGTCCAAGCCGAGGGTGACTTGCATGAGCTGCAGGCCGAGCACCAGGGACCACATCAAAGTCGCCGCCGCGATATGGACGTAGACGCCGACGTGCCGCACCACGACGTCGGAGTAGATATAAGCGTAAGTACCAGCGACCACGACCGCCAGCGCCAACCAGCGGAGTTCGTTCACGATCGGCGATGGCGAGGCTCCCCATTGCCGGTACAGCCCCTCGAAGAATGGCCGATAACACCAATCCCCCGCGATTTGAGCGCCGAGGACGAGCAGTAAGCCCGCCGCCAACAACACGTGGCCGGACCAGAAAAAGGCGAGTCCGAAACGGCGCCGGCCGAACGGTCCCTCTTGCTCCGGAAAGGCGCGCTCGACATGGATGGCCAACAAACCCAACACGACGAGCAATGTCGCCGGAGACGCGATCTCCCAAAATTTCTGCGGCGAAGGCGGCACATCGGCGAGCGCCAAGAGTCCGGTCATCGTCACCCCGGCGGTAAAGATGTAGACGAAGACTTCGTCGCGCAACATCAAAGCCGAGGCGGCGTAAAGGGCGCTGATCGCCAGGGCGGCCACCCACAGGTGGCCATCAAGCGTGATGAGGTGGTTCGTGTGGTAGTACCACAAGTTCAGCGGCATGACGAGGCATGCGAAGAGCGTGAGGGCTCGGCCGGCCAACTGGTAGCGGGTTCGCAGCAGCATCCACCAGCCGGCCGCCAACAAGACGGCATTGCCGGCGCCCAGACTCAACGCGACCGTGGTCGGCGTGAAATACTCGTTGACCCAGAGCCAGATGACCAACCCCGCGACCATCAATGCGCCGCCAAAGGCCAGGAGCATCTGAATGTTGCGTGGGTCGAGAAGAATCTCCAGGAGATTGCGCTGCGGTTGCGCGGCCGGGCGATTTCGCGGCGGCGCGGACGCGTTTCCGCTCTCCTTGTCGGAACTCGCGAGGCGAATTTCGGGGAGTTCGTCGGGCGTCAGCTTCCGTTCCAGCGCCGCCTGATGTTCGCGCACTTCCGACAACACGTCGTGCGACTCGGCCAGAGACAAGAAGCCCTCCGCGGCGAAGCAGCGAACCTCGTCTTCGACAAAGCGCCAGTAACGCAGAGAATGAATCGTCGGCGACTCGCCGATGCATCCCTTGGGCAGCCCGGTATCCGCGGGAAAAACCAATCCCTCGCTTCGAGCCGCCGACCACTTCTGACGCCGCGTCGCATAGAGGCTCTTGATCGGCTCCAGCGCATTCGGCGAAATCGACTTCTGTCCCGCCCAGGCGATGAAACGCCGTTCGGCAAAATCCAGAGCCTGCACGAGGTCGTCCCACTGTTCATTCGGAAGTAACGGCGTTTGCGGCATGAACTCATCCTTCCTTTCAAGGAACGCGAAAATGGATCGAGCAACGGACTCGCACGAACCGACGCCAAGAATCGGCGAAGGTACTCATGCGCAGCCGCGTCAGTTCTTGTGATTCGAAGGCGACACGCTCGGCGGATTCGCTGCGCCGGACGCGGGTGTCCGGAGGTCATTCCGAGCCAGACGCCGCATTTCCCAGGCGATCGACCACGACGACAGCAGAGCGAGAATCGCATACTCCAGCGGCGCCCAGGCCGGAGCGAAAATCATCTGCGCCGCGGCCGCAAGCCAGATGAGACCGAACAGGTAATAGCGTCCCCAGTAATCGCAGCCCATGATGAAGAGCGCAACGCCGGTCAAGCTTGCCTGCACCGGTATCCCGATCGCGATCGTGTCGTCCAACGTGCGCCCGCTCAAACGAAAGGCGATCCACATGGACCCGACGGCCAAAAGTTGGCCGATCCAGATCGACCAAACTTGCCGGTCCGGAACCCAGCCGACCATGCCGTTCGCCGGATCATTGTGCTGTCGAAAGATGCTAAAGAGCATCAAATAGGGTGTGAAAATCGCCGTCCAAATCAACCATTCGGGCCCTTCGTGCCGCGCCAGCAAAAACACCGATGCATAGGCGGAGAAAAAGACCAGGCCCGCAATCAGGTAGGCGTTGCTGAACGCGTGAAAGTCTTCCAAGAGTCGAGTATGGCCGACCGTCCGCCCCAAACGTTCGAGGAGTGTGGCCGCGCGGGCCTGGATCGGGCGGTTCTGCGAGAAACATCGTAAATCCTGAGCGAGGTCCGCGGCGGTTCGATAACGATCGGCCGGCTTCTTACACAGGCACTTCAGGCAGATCGTCTCCAGATCGCGCGGCACGCCGGGAGACAACTGCCGCACCGGCCACGGCTCGTGACTGCGCACCCGCTCCAGCGTGTCGACCAGCGACGTGCCCAAAAACGGCGGACGCCCCGTGAGCAGTTCATAAAGGATTGCACCGAGCGAGTAAATATCCGCGGCCGGGCCCACGTTCTTGCTGTCTCCCTGGGCCTGCTCCGGCGACATATACTTCGCCGTTCCAACCACCACCCCTGTGTTGGTCAGCGATTCCCCATCATCGAGCTTCTTGGCCAGGCCAAAGTCGGTGATCTTGGGGGTTAAAGACAAGTTCTCATGGGCAGGGGTCGCATCGATCCCTTCGATGTCATGGCTCCGCCGACCCCGTCCGTCGTCGTCGAGAAGAATGTTGGCGGGCTTCAAATCGCGATGGACGATTCCGGAGATGTGGGCATATTGAATCCCTTCGGCCAAAGCTCGCACCAGGTCGGCCGCCTGGTTGGGAGTCGGCAGCCAGCCGTCTTCCAGCTTTCGCGCCAGGCTGCCGCCCTCGATCAATTCCATCGCGAAAAACGGGCAGCCGCGTTCTTCGCCGGCGTCAAACACCTGAACCACATTCGGATGCCGCAGTTCGGCCAGTTTTTCCGCTTCGCGACGAAAGCGAAGAACCTCGTCCTGCGCCGCGTTGCGGTCGCTGCGGATGACTTTGACCGCGACCAGCCGATTGAGCTTCTTCTGCCGCGCCCGGTAGACCACGCCCATACCGCCGCTGCCGATTCGCTCCAGGATCTGGTATTCCGCAAATTCCGGGAACGGCTCGGGGCCCGTTGGCGCCGGCGTTGCGAACGGGCCGAACATCGCGCGACTGCCGAAATACTGCCGTAACCGATTGGCCAATTCGGGGTAACGAGCCATCCATTCGATGGGATCGGGCGTTTGCCCCCCATCGCGAGCTTGCTCAAATGAAGCAATGGCTTCATGAAGCTTTTCGTCCGGATCGAAGGGCAGTGTCGTTTCACTCATTGCGGCGTTCACCCGATGTCCCACCGAACCCTTGACGAAGTCGTTCCAGACCGCGAGCCAAAAGGCCGGCCACCGCCTTGGCGCTCGGCCGATTCAGATGCGCGGCGATCTCGGCCAGCGAACACGCCGGCTCCCGCAAAAAGCGCATCTCAAGCGCCGTCCGTTCGTCGGCCGGCAAACGCTCCAGCGCTTCGGCCAGTTGCACGAGCGATTCCGCCCGCTGCACCTGCTCGCTCGGCGACGATTGCTCGGCCGCCAGCCAGGCATCGAGCTTCGCCGACGATTGTTCGAGCGCGAGTTCGACCTGTTCCAAGTCACCCCAGCGCCGCCCCGCGTCGGCGATGGTATTGGCCAAGATGCGCCGCAAATAGCCGCGAAACTCCGCCTCCGTCTGGCCCCGGAATTGTCCCTGACTTCGATGCGCCTTGAGCAACGTTTCCTGGACAATGTCCGAAGGATCGAGCCGGCCCTGAAGCCACGACCCCAGTCGCACCCGGGCCAAAACATGCAAATAGGCTCGATAAATCTCCAAAGACCCCGGCGAAAAAACGGCTTCAAGGGCCACTTGCTTCTCCACTAAGACCTCAGACGTCGAAAGCAGGCGTTTGACCCGCGGAAAAATATCTTTTCTCGCAAGTTACGTCCACCGTCGCTTATCCTATGGGTGTCACTGCCTCCGCATGGAACCGCCTCCACCCGCACCGAACGCTCCGGAAGAAGTCTGCCAAATACGGGGCGCGAAAGGCCGCGGAAGAGCGGCGTAGCAACCTGCTCATGCCTTGCTGAACGAAGCAGCTTCGATCAGGTATCAATAAGTGGTTTCAGCCGTCCGTGCAGGTGTTCGATCAACGAACGTTGCGCACCTCGGTTTCATCGTCCGATGCCCATTGAACTCGTGACGCTCGACGCCTGCTTCATTGCTCGAGGCAACTGATCTTGCGAATCAAGTCTTCCGCGCCAGCCGGCGCGTGGCCGATAACGCCTACGGGTGGTGAGACATCACTGTGAGTGCTAGAAATTTTCTATTCCGGACGGGAATGCGCCAGCCGCAATTCTCGCAGCATGGCCCGCTTCTTGACGTGATGCGCCTGCATGCGCCGCAGGATATCGTCGAGAACCCGGACCGCGCTGACCACATGCGGCCCCTTGTTCAGCATGACGCACTCGGCGCGGTCTCCCATTGCCGCGTCCGTGATTTCGGCGCGCGACGGCATCCCCTCTTTGGCGAGCGTCTCCAGCACTTGCGTGGCCCAGATCACCGGGACGTGGGCGGCCTCGCAGATCCAGAGAATTTCTTCCTGCACTTCCGCGAGTCGCTCGAAACCGCACTCGACGGCCAGGTCCCCACGAGCGATCATTACGCCGCAATTGGGCATCCGCATCGCGGTCAACAACATGTCCGGCAGGTTCTCGAAGCCGCGCCGCGTTTCGATCTTGAGGACGATGGCGGGTTGCCGACTGCCTAGACGCTTGAGGTGGTCCTGGAGCAGTTCGACATCACGCGAAGTGTTGGCGAACGAGAGTTCGACGACATCGGCGTGCTCGGCCACGAATGCCAGATCCTCGATGTCCTTGGCGGTCATGGCTGGGAGGCGAAGAGCGCTTTCGGGGAGGTTGATTCCTTTGTCCGCGCGGAGTTTCTCGCCGCGCAGGCGGATTCGCGTGATGCGCACCAGGAGGCGCGCGTCCTCCACCTTCTCGATGACGCCGCCGAGCTTGCCGTCGTCGAACCAGATCGATTCCCCTGAGCGGACGTCATTAAACACTTCGGGAATCGAGCAGCCGATCGATGCGGGCGTCAAGATTTGGCCGCCGCTGTCGGTCGTTGCGTTGCGGCCGGGCGTTTGGTCGCGGGTTAAGAAGAGCAAGTCGCCCTGCTGAAGGGAAATGGCATTTTCACGAGGCGGCAGAACGCCGATGGCGGCCTCGCGATCGTCGCCGGTTCCCCGCTCGCGCCGCAGGACCGTGCCGGGGATGATGTACGCTGTCTTGAGCGACTCGGCCCAGCAGCCGCCGTCGTTGACGTCGACGACCTTCAGGGCCCGTTTGGCGCCGCGAGCATCGGTGAATTCGATGCGCTCGCCGGAGCGGAGGCGGGCCAACCAGGGCGCGGGCGTCGGCAGGCACGCGTCGGCCGGCGAGGGGGGTGCTTGCGGCGAATTCTCCGCCGTCAACCAAACCCGCGCGGGGGCGGTGACTTTTCCAAAGACATCGCGACGAGGCCGAACGCGGACCACGGCCGGTCCCGGTTCCAGCGGTCCGGTGCGCAGCTTCGGCCCGGCAAGGTCCATGACGACCCGGCACGTCCGCCCCAGGGATTGCTCGGCGCGCCTCAGGTGTTCGATCATCCGCGACCATGCCGCGGCGTCGTCGTGAGCGCAATTGATGCGCATGCAATCCATACCCTGGCGAAGCAGGTCGTGAACCACTGTGTAGTCGTCCGCGGCCTCGCCGGGCATGGTGACCATGATGCGCACGCCGCGGCCCGGGTTGGCGGGACCGAGCAGACGCTCGGTGTTTGCGGCAAGAAGTTGGCTCCCCTTGGCGAAATCGACGGCCGCGGACCACATCGGCCAGGTTGTTCCCTGCAAGCGGTGCAGGACTTCGAGAACCGCGTTGACGGTGGCCAGGACATGCGCTTCGGCCCGGCCGAGCGAGGACAGGCCCAGCGCCGCCAAGCTGAATTGCAGCGAGCGCAGATCGCGCCGCCGCAATGCGAGGTAATGCAGCAGGTTGCGGGCGCTGTCCTGGTAGTTCGGGTGAACTTCGTCAAGACCGGGATGCGACTGGGCCGGGTCAGCGATCATTTCCGCGTGGATCGCCGTGAGAGCCTCGAGCAGACTCTCGATAGCCACGCTGTCCAGACACGTTCCATTGGAGTCGTTTTCTGCTGTCAAAGGGATCTTCTCCAGTCTTGTCACGGCACCGGGCAGGGATGCACATTCCAGATTTCGGCGGCGTATTCCGCGATGGAACGGTCGCTCGAGAATTTGCCCGAGGCGCCGACGTTCAGGATCGTCTTGCGCGTCCACTCGTCCGGCTTGAGGTACAGTTCGGCGACCTGACTGTGAACGCGGGAATAATCGGTCAGGTCGGCAAGATGGCGGTAAAAGTCGCCGGAGGGCAGCAACGTCTCCCACAGCGGCCGAAAGATGCCCGGCGCGGTGCGGCTGAAATGATCGTCGGCGATCAGGTCCAGAGCCTCCCGCGTTTCGGGCTCGTTGGCGTAGTGCCACCAGGGCTCGTACCAGCCGCGGCTGTCGGCGACCTGCTGAGCCGTCAGGCCGAAGAGGAAGAAATTCTCAGCTCCCGCTTCTTCGGCCATTTCGATGGTGGCGCCGTCGCGCGTGCCGACGGTGAGGGCGCCGTTCATCATGAACTTCATGTTGCTCGTACCGCTGGCCTCGTAACCGGCGGTGGAGATCTGCTCCGAAACGTCGCTGGCGGGGATGAGTCGTTCCGAAAGGGTGACGTTATAGTCGGGCAGGAAGATGACCTTGAGCCGGCCGCGCGTCGCGGGATCGGCATCCAGGACGGCGCCGACGTTGTTGATGAACTTGATGATCAGCTTAGCGAGCCGATACGCCGGCGCGGCCTTTCCGCCGAACAGGAATGTGCGCGGCGCGACGTCGTGGCCGGGATTCGCACGCATGCGGTTGTAGAGCACGATGATGTGCAGGACGTTGAGAAGCTGACGCTTGTATTCGTGAATGCGTTTGATCTGGCAGTCGAAGATCGAATCGGGATCGAGGGTTTGCCCAGAGGAAGTCTTGAGCCAACTGGCGAAACGCGTCTTGGCCTGGCGCTTGGCGTTGCGAAAGGAAGTGCGGAAGCCGGCGTCGTCGGCGAGCGGCAGGATCTTCCGCAGTTGCGTCAGGTCGGTAATCCAGGCGTCGCCGATGGCCTCGGTGATGAGATTGGCGAGCCAGGGGTTGGCCAACAGCAACCAGCGACGCGGCGTGACGCCGTTCGTCTTGTTGTTGAATCGATTGGGGAACATCTCCGCGAAATCGCGGACGGTCGTCTTGCGCAACAGTTCCGAATGGATGGCGGCAACGCCGTTGGTGCTGTGGCTGCCGACGATCGCCAAATGCGCCATGCGCACTTGCTTGATCGGTTGATCCTCGATGAGGCTCATACGCCCCACCCGCTGGGCGTCGTCGGGAAAGCGGTCGCGAACCAATCGTGTTCGGCACGCCTTGTGCTTTCGGCGGTCGACGATGGTATCTGAGG